>DASWNL010000094.1:0-13401 GCA_036399215.1 Abditibacteriaceae bacterium | reverse complement strand
GGACGGGCCGGAAAAAACACTGAAAATATCGGTTACTGCACCGACAATGGCGGCCATAATCAGGTAGTTCGGCTTTTGCAGCCCGCGCGCCACAATAACGCCGATTCCGATAGCCGCCGCCACCACGCCCAAGTTACCGCAGGCAAGAAACAGCCATTGCCAGGGGAAATTCATTGCACTTGAGTCTGGCGAAGCCTGTATCGCCAAGCGATTGCATAAAATATCGGCGCACAGACCACCGCCAATTAGGAGCGCTAAATAACGCGGCTTATCCGCCTCGCGCGAAAACCAAAAAACCAGCCAGATGCCCACGATGGCTCCGCACCACGCTGTCCAGAATTGGGGAAAGAAACTCGCGCTTTGCGGCCAACTTTGCGCTAAAGCGGCGAAAGCGAAAAAGCACCCAAAATAAACTCCCAACCAAGACCACGACTGAAATGCTGAATGTCGCATGATGAAGTAAAAACGCTCCCGCATGTTTCTCTACTTCATTCCGGCCAATTCGTGTTTAGAAACCACATCCCAAACGGTTTCCTGAATGATTTTGGCAACGGTTGGCTCGATTTTGCCGTAAGGATCGGATGGTAAGCCAGCAGGGTTTTCTTTGGTAAACGCCGTGAAAAATGTGGCCCCAACTATGTAGCCGCCAACCGGATTTAGATGGATGCCATCGTTGTAAACGTCCCAGATGCTTTTAAAGCCGGGCACTTCGCCTTTTTCCATTTTTGTGTTTAACGCGGCCATGACATGACCGACGGGAATCATGGAAATCTGCACAGCGGGCCGCTTTTCGCGCAGAGTTCTGGTTAATTTTTCAAAATAAGCCGCTGATTCTTCGCTTCCATCCCATCCGCCGGTATAAGGGCGCGTCCATAATTTGTCCCAGGGGTCAATCTGCGCGTAATCGGTGATTTTGCTGGGGTCAGGGTCAGCCTTTCCATAGTTATTACGGTCGAACTGCACGCCTTTGCCGCCTTTGCTCATACGCGGCCAACGCGCGTAAATGAAAAAGCGCGTGTTCTTGTTGGCCGGATTTTTCAAGGCCAGGTCAATGTAATCGCTGATGTTTTTGGTGTCGGTTTCCAGGTGCCGGTCAAAGGGCTGAAGCGAAATCGCATCCCATTGATAATTGGGAAAAGCCTTGGTTGGATAGCCGAACTGCTCGACTTGAAAACCATCGTTGGGATGAGTCCATAGCCATTCCAAGGGCGCGCCGGGAATCATTTGGCGCCCAAAAATCGGCTTGTAGCCGCGCGCTTCCAAGAGTTTGGGAAAAGCATTGTAATTGAGCGTATCGCTGACGCTGTTGCCAACCGTGTAAAAGCGAAACGTTTTATCCGTTTTTTCAGTGCTTGCATTTTGCGCATTTGTTGAACGGCAACCGAAAACTGCTAAAGTTGAGGCCGCCAAAAGAGCAAGCGCCAAACGACGCGTAATAAGTTTTTGTTTTGTGGTGTGAAGGGTAGCCTGCATAGCTTAAGACCAAGACAACAAACAGAATGACAAAACTCTTACTTCCCGACTGGAATTAGCAGTCAACTGATTTTAAAAGTCTTTTTGTTCAATGTTACGAAGCGGCTAACTGCTTCAAGCTCTCTTCAAGCGGCGCCCGTGCGATGCCTTTTTCGGTAATGATAGCGGTTATCAAATGTGCCGGTGTCACATCAAAAGCCGGATTCCAAACCGGCACATCAAAAGGTGCCAGTTGTGTTTCGCCGGCATGAGTCAGTTCTGTTGGGTCGCGCTCTTCAATTGGAATCAGGCTACCGTCCGCTAAATCGAAATCAATGGTTGAAAGTGGTGCGGCCACATAAAAGGGCACCCCATGAAAATGCGCTTGCACGGCCAGGCCATAAGTGCCTATCTTGTTGGCTGTATCACCATTAGCAGCGATGCGATCAGCGCCGACAATTACGCAGTCGGCTTTCTTTTCGCGCAAGAGAACCGCGGCCATGTTATCGGCCACAATGGTGACGGGAATGCCATCGCGCTGCAATTCCCAGGCGGTTAGTTTCATGCCTTGCAAGCGAGGCCGTGTTTCATCGGCGAAAACATGAATCTTCTTGCCGAACTCAACCGCACTGCGCACCACGCCTAAAGCCGTTCCATGACCAACGGTGGCAAGCGCGCCGGCATTGCAGTGCGTAATGACACGCCCTTCATCCGGCAAAAGCGCGGCGCCATGCGCTCCAAGACGACGATTGATGCTCACATCTTCGCCGAGCATCAACTGGGCGACTTGCAGCATGGTCGCGCGAATCTCCGGGATGCCGCCTTCGCAGCCGCGCGCCCGTTTCATCAAGCGGTCAATGGCCCAAAAGAGATTAACAGCAGTGGGGCGCGCGCCTTTGAAAGCCCAGGCGGCTTTGTCGAGTTGAATCAAAAAGTCTTCGCGGTTTGTCCCTTCGATTTGCTGCGCTGCCAGAGCTAAACCTAAAGCGGCTGTGGCGCCAATGGCTGGCGCGCCGCGCACGGTCATGATGCGAATGGCATCTACCACATCCTGCCAGCGATCAAAGTCGAGATAGCGCACTTCATTAGGCAGAGCGTTTTGATCAAGCAAACGCACTTTGCCGTTTTCCCAACAGACGGTTTGCAATTCGTTCTTTGGTTCATTTGTCATAAAATCCAAGTGAGTTTACGTCATGAAAAATTACGCGCCTCTGTTGTCTCCTCTTTTGGTTTTACTTTTGTTTGTTGGTTGCCATCGTGAGCCGCCTGAACCAAAAGGCCCGCTTTTCGATGTTCCCTCTCTCATCGGCAAAACGCCGCAGGAAATCGAAAAACAGTTGGGCGCTGCTTCTACCAATCCCAAAAGCTGGCAAAAGGACGGCACAAAATTGATGGCGAACTTTTCACAAAGCGGCTTGCTAACAGGCTTTACCCTTGAAAATGATGAACCAATCAAAGATGAAAAACGCGGGGCGCTTTTAAAGCGCGGCAATTTGAAAGAAGATGACCCGCGCTATCAACTGTCGTTTATCGAGGCGCCGGATAAAGTCTTTCACTTTACGGGCGTGCGGGTGCAATTACCACAGAACCATGAAGTGGAACTGCGCCTTGAAGGGCCGGAAGTTTTGGTGGATGTAAGTGTTAATGGCGAAACTTTTATGACGATTCCGCCCTGGAACAATGCCGATAAAAAGTTGCAGGCCAGTGTAGGCCAGCAGATTACTTTTGCTGCTGCCGTTCTAACTAAACGCGGTCAGGTGCCGCCCAAAGAACCTTTAAAGCTGCAAATTGTGGTGAATGGCCACGTTTTTAAAGAAGTCAGCGCGCCTTATGAAGCGAAATGCGAATTGATTTTGTAGTTTAAAATTCGGGATAACCCGGCCCGCCCTGAAACTTTTCGGGCTGGCCCGCGATAAAATCAACGACTTGTTTTTGGGCGCGCAACGTATCTTGCAAAGTTTGCATGTTCACATTTTGCACACTGACTTTTGCGCGCGCCGACAAGGCTGCGGCAACGCCGGCGGCGTGTCCAGCAATCATCCACACGCTTTCCAAACGATACGAGCAGAACGCGACGTGCGAAAAACTGGCCGCGCCGGGCACTAACAAGTTGGTGCATTCATTAGCTTTGGGTGTCAGCGCGCTGTAACGGATTTGATAAGCCCAGCCAATGCGCCAGATGCGGCCTTCATTGATAAATTCCGTTGGCGACAAAGCCACGCGCTGCACATGATGCGAATCTATAAAATGCGACGAAATGCCAATTGAATCGGCTTTGCGGCGTGGTTGGGGAGCATCGCCGACAATATCGTTTTGCGTGACGATGCTTTGCCCCTTCATACGCCGCGCCTCGCGCACGTAAAGCTGATACGGAAAATGGTTGTTATCGGCAAACTCTTCTTTATGAAACCCCCAACTTTGCATCTCAACGCGCACATTGTGAGGCACGCTTTCATCGTTAGCTAAAAAGTGCAAGAGGCCAAGGGTGTAATCTTTGTGGTCTTGAAAGATGCGCTCACGCTCGGCATAACTGCCATCAGGCCAGCCGAATTGCCCGCCAAAGTGGCCTAAAGAAATAATCGCGTTCTGCTTGTTATTACCTTCGTATTTGCCGTTGCGGCGCTTGTAAAACTCCAGCAGATGAGTCAGTTGCACCTCTTCTTTACGAGCCGCTTTTTCGCGTAGCCAATTTTCGAGCAGGCGATAGCGCTTGCGGTCATAATTGTCCGGCAAAGGAATCGGCACTTTTTTGTCCACGTCTTTGGCAAAGCACAGGCGAAAGCTGTAATTCATAGGGCCGGGATGCGCGGCGCCTTCTTTTAAATCTTTCGCCCAGGCGCTGATACCGGGCAGTAAGTTGCCATCTTCATCAACGGTCGCAGCGCGGCGCGCTTGTTTATCGAAGCGAATACCTGCGGCTTCTTCGTTATATTCGTCACGCGCTTCGCGGCCAAAGGTGTAACTCACACCGGTGCGGGCCATGAGGTCGCCTTCGTAACCGGCATCTATGAAAACCTTTGCGCTTAGCCAGGAGCCGTCATCTAAAAGAATGCGCTCGATTTGGGCACCGCGTTTTTCGACTTTTTCGACGCGACGCCCGAAGCGAATCGTTACTCCCGCCTCTTGCAGCATCTCCTGATAAACGCGCTCGGCAACCGAAGATTCAAAATAAAATTCGGCTTGGTTAGTGCCGTAATACTTGCCCAGTCGCTCATAAAATTCGCGCGCCAGGCCACCAATTGTCCACTTGAGCATGTGCTCACTTTCCGCGGTGTTAATGCCGCTGGTGCTGAGGCCTCCAATATGCCTGGTCGGCTCAACGAGCAGCACTTTCGCACCATTACGCGCGGCGGCAATCGCGGCAACAATGCCACACGGCACGCCGCCATAAACGATGACATCAAAGGAAGTTTCTTCGGCGAAAAGAGAGTGATTGGACATGGCAAAAGGGATGGACAAGGAAGTGAGAGCCAGAAAAGCGCGGCGCGAAAGAGAACACATGGCATTAAATAGGGTAGCGCACCCCGCTCTTGAGTGCGGATTGCGACAAAGCATCCTTGCTATACTGCCCTGCGCCATGAGCTTTTCTTCTCGTTTTCCGCTGCCGACAGTGCGCGCTATCGCGCAACTGCTGGACGAAGCGCAATTAAGCGAAATTACCATTGAAACCACTGATGCAGCAACGCAGCAACCAGAACGTCTGGTAGTGCGCCGCGAGATTGCGGGTGTTGCAACTTCGGGAAGTGAGTCACAAACCTCTGAAATGGCGCCAACGGCGTTGGAAAGCCGGTCGCAAGAAAGTGATCCATCTACAGAAAGCAATCTGGTTCTGGTGCCGTCACCAACGGTTGGGTTTTTTCATCACTCTGAAAAGCCGGTAGGCGTGGGTGCTGTTGTGCGTGCCGGGCAAACCATTGGTATTGTGAAAACCTTAGCTATTCCCAACGATGTGACCGCGCCGGTTGATGGACGTGTGATGGACATTCTCGCCTCGGAAGGTGCTGGCGTGGCTTACGGACAATCGCTGTTTACCATTGAAAAAGCCTTATCCAAGGAGTCGTGAAATGCGTCAAATGACGCCCCGACGCGGGCAATCATTGATTGGGATTTTAGTGTCGGTTTTTCTGCTCATCGGTCTGGCGGCTTTCTTCCTTATGGGGCGCGGCGGTGAGGACGGCAAGCCCGGAAAAAGCACGCTCAAAGCCAGCATGGACAGGGCCGAAGGCGTGGCACTGGATTCCAACATCGGGCAGATTCAGCAGGGCATCAGCATGTTCAAGTCGGACAACGATGGCAAGCCCCCGGCTTCCTTAGACGAATTGAAACGCTATCTCAAAGATTATCCGCCCGAAATGTGGGTCAATCCTTTGGACAAAAAGCCATTGATTTACGACCCGGCAACCGGCACGATTTGCGCCGAGGGGCCAGGTTGTCCGCCGGGCGGCGCGCCGGCTACGGCTCCCCTCGCGCCGGGCAGTAATCCGCCGGCTCCGGGAGCGAATCCGCCTGCTCCTGGTTCATCAGGTGGCGCCGCACCTGCTAATCCCATCAGCCCCTCCGGCCCTGGCGGTATTCGCATGAGAATTCCTCAACCCGGCGCCGGTGCGGCAGATGCGATGCAAGACCAATAATTAGGAGACAGGAGGCGGACGGCAGGAAGCCAAATAAATCTGTTTTTCCTGCCTCCTGCTTCCTGCCTCCCGCTTTCTGAACTATGTTTTCCAAAATTCTTATTGCCAATCGAGGCGAGATTGCCGTGCGCGTCATTCGCACTTGCCGCGAAATGGGCATCAAAACCGTTGCGGTGCATTCTGTTGCCGATAGTAGCGCCATGCACGTTTGCCTGGCTGATGAATCGGTTTGTATCGGCCCGGCGGCGTCCAAAGAATCCTATCTGTCACTGGCAAATGTAGTGGCGGCAGCGAACATTACCAACGCGGAAGCGATTCATCCCGGCTACGGCTTTTTAGCCGAGAATTCGAGCTTCGCCGAGATTTGCGGCGAAGTCGGCATCAAATTCATCGGCCCGCCGGTGTCGGCTATCGAAAGCATGGGTAACAAAGCCGCTGCACGCGCCAAGATGAGAGAAGCGGGCGTGCCGATCATTCCCGGAACGGGTGTTTTGCAAGACGAAAAAGAGGCGCTCGAAGCGGCGCGACAGATCGGTTATCCGGTTATCATCAAAGCCAGTGCCGGCGGCGGTGGCAAAGGCATGCGTGTGGTGCATGGTGAAGGCGAACTCGTTTCGCAATTGACGCAGGCCCGCGTTGAAGCCGAAAACGCCTTTGGCAATGGCGAGGTTTATATCGAGAAGTATTTAATTGAGCCGCGCCATGTCGAAGTGCAGATTTTAGCGGATGAGCACGGCAACGTCATTCATTTAGGCGAGCGCGACTGCTCGGTGCAAACCGCGCGGCATCAGAAGATGCTCGAAGAATCGCCCTGTTCGGCTATAAACGAAAGCACGCGCAGAAAATTGGGGGAAGCCGCCGTTAAAGGCGCCAAAGCTGTCGGCTATCAAAACGCCGGCACCATTGAATTTTTGGTGACTTCCAGCGGTGATTTTTACTTCATGGAGATGAATACGCGCATTCAGGTAGAGCATCCCGTCACCGAAATGGTAACCGGCGTGGACTTAATTAAAGAGCAACTGCTTGTGGCATCGGGCGAAAAACTAAGGCTGCGCCAGAAAGATGTGGAAATTAACGGGCACTGCATCGAAGTGCGCCTGACGGCGGAGAACCCGGACAACGGTTTCAAGCCTTCGGTGGGCACTATCGAACGCTTTGATGTGCCGGGCGGTTTTGGCGTGCGCGTGGATTCTCATATGTATCAGGGCTATCAGGTGCCGCCGTATTACGATTCGCTCTTAGCCAAAATCTTAGTTCATGCGCCAACACGCATGGAAGCGATTGCCAAGATGGAGCGTGCCTTGCATGAAACCCGTCTCGACGGCGTGCCGAGCACCTTGCCGTTTCACTTGAAAATCTTAGCGAATGATTACTTTCGGCGCGGCGAATTATCAACCGACTTTTTAGCACGAAGAATGGGAGTGTGAGCGAATTTTTAATTATGAATTTTAAATTTTGAATTAGTGGTTAGCCAATTCAAAATTTAAAATTCATAATTAAAAATTGCCGTTAAAATGGGCAAACGACGCAGCGGGCGGGAACTGGCTTTCCGCCTTTTATTTCAAGCCGATGTCGGCAATTTAACACTTGCCGAAGTGTTTCAAACTGGGCGCGAGGCCAGCGAGGCCACAGAGGAAGTCTGGCAATTTGCTACGGAACTTGCGCGTGGCGCCTGGGAAAACCGGGCCAGTCTTGACCCCGTTATCACGCGCTATGCCGCAGGCTGGAGTTTAGAGCGCATGGCGAATGCCGACCGCAATCTTTTGCGCTTAGCTATCTATGAAATTCTGCATCGCGAAGATATTCCACAAAGCGTGAGCATTAACGAAGCCGTCGAACTTGCCAAAAAATACTCCACAGCCGATTCCGCTAAATTCATTAATGGTATCCTCGGCTCTTTTGCGCGCGAGCGCGGCACCAACAATTGATAGAACGCAAATTACGCAAAGTAACGTGAATTTTCGCAAATCTTTTGAAAGAAATTCCCGTAAATTCGCGCTGATCTGCGTAATTTGCGTTCTATGAAACCTTCCAAATTATGCAACTTCTTGATGGTCGCATCGCTTCTCAAGCAATTTACGAGCAGTTAAAGCAGCAAGTGGCACAGCTTAAAGAGCAGGGCATTACGCCAGGGTTGGGCACGATTTTAGTGGGTGACGATCCGGCCAGTGCCACTTATATTGGCGCCAAGCACCGTGCCTGTGAAGAAACCGGATTAACTTCAATTCATCGTCAGTTGCCAGCGGATATTTCGCAAGCGCAACTACTCGATGAAATTGCAAAGTTCAATGCCGATCCGGCGGTGGATGCTTACATTATTCAACTACCTTTGCCTAAAGGCTTGAACGAAGAAGCCGCACTTTTAGCGATGAATCCTGATAAAGATGCCGATGGCTTGCATCCAGTGAATCTGGGACGTTTGGTAATGGGTGCGTCTGGCCCCGTTCCCTGCACACCAGCGGGCATTGTCGAGCTTTTAGTGCATTACAACGTGCCGATTGAAGGGCGCCACGTTGTGATAGTCGGGCGCGGCTTGACAATTGGCCGGCCTTTGGCCTTGCTTTTGGCTTTAAAACGCCCCCATTGCAATGCGGCAGTGACGGTTGTGCATACCGGAGTGAAGAATCTGGCAGATTATACCCGGCAAGCGGATATTCTCGTCGCAGCAGCGGGCGCGCCCAATTTAATCACGCCCGACATGATTAAGCCCGGTGCGGCAGTTGTTGGTGGCGGTATCACGCGCGACGGTAAAAAGATTCTTTCCGATGTAGATGAAAGCGTCGGCGAAGTGGCAGATTTCATCACGCCGCGCATCGGCGGCGTCGGCCCCATGACGGTTGCCATGCTGCTGAAGAATACTGTCCTCGCCGCGCAAAAACGAGCAGAGAATTAGCCATCTACGTGAATCATGGGACGGCGTGCCACATCGGGTTCGGCTTTACGCAAGACTTCGCGGGTGACGGGCGCGGTATCGCCTTCACCGAAAAGCAAATAGCGCATCATGAAAACCACGGGATTGCCTTCGCTCCAGTTGAAATAAGCGTGTGGCTTTTTGCCGGTAATGTCGCGTAAATGCAGCAAAAAGGCGGCGATGGCATTGGGCACTGTTGAACTCTCGGCGCGCAAAACACGATAACCATCTATATCCACGCCCTTAACGTGCAAAACGCTGGAAAACTCGGACGCATCCAACACATCCACTTCCAAGAATAAAATTTGATAAGCGCCGGGGATGTGGCTGTCTTCACGCTGCTGGTCTTCTTTGAGGGCATACTCGCGCGCATCACCCTCTTGGCGCTTGTTGGCGATAATGCGAATCTCACGTTTATCCACTTCTTCAATAAAGCGGCGCGCTGTTTCATCTAATTCAACCCGTTCGACCCGCAGTTCCGTAGTGCGTGAAACACGAGAGATAAAAGAGACGACCATTACGGAGCCGATGAAAATCAAAGCGATGCGCAAGCCATCGGGGCCAAGCCAGATGTTGTAAATCGTGGTGTAAATGAAAATCGCCGTCACTAATCCAAAGCCCCACATGGCCTTGGTTTGTCCGGTGCGCCTGGCCGAAAGCGTCACAGCGACCGTAGCTGAAGTCATTAAAGCCAAAACGCCCGTCGCATAAGCGGCGGCCTGGCCTTCTACGCTGGCTTTGAAAACAACGGTGACGAGAAAGCAAATCGCTGTGAAAATCAAAACCAGGGGACGATTGGCCCGCGACCATTCAGGTGCCATACCGTAGCGCGGCAGATAGCGCGGCACGATATTCAACAGACCCGCCATCGCGCTGGCGCCGGCAAACCATAAAATCACGATGGTGGCAATGTCGTAAGCCGTGCCGAATCCATCGCCCAGCAAATGATGCGCTAAGTAAGCTAAAGCGCGTCCGTTGGCCTGCCCAATCAGGTTTTGATCTAAAGGACGGCCCAACGCGGTTTCTAACTTTTGTAGTTCCTCCAGCTTGTCGGGAGCGCGAAATGCTTCAGGCGGGATACACAGCGTAGTTACGATGCTGCTGGCAATGAGCAGAACGCTCATCAAAATTGCGGCAGTCGCCAGCAGTTTGTGAGTATTACGAATGCGTCCTTGCGGTTTGGCTTCGCTATCGCCGGGTTCGCCTTTAACAAGCGGCATGACAACCACGCCGGTTTCAAACCCCGATAGACCAAGGGCCAAACTGGGAAAGGCGAGCAGGGCGCCCGAAAGCATAAATAAAGGATTGGGAAAACCCGTATTGAGTGACGCGCGCCAGTCGACAAAATATTTAGGATGATTGGCAACTTCAAAAAGCCCATAACCCAAGACCACGAGATTCAAACCAATGTAAGCCACCACAATAACAACGGCAATGCCGATAGCTTCGTTGAAGCCTTTGAGGAAAACCGCACCTAAAAGACCGATCAGGAAAATGGTAACGCCAATCTCATGACCATGCAGCCAATGCGGCGCAAAGGGGTTCTCTATTAAGTGTTTGGTAGCGTCGGCTGCGGAGAGAGTAATAGTTATGACGAAACCCGTTGCCACGAAACCAATGAGACAGAGCACGAAAAGCTTGCCCTGCCACCAGGGCAGCAAGTCGCGTAACATGGAAATCGAGCCATCACCATGCGGGCTTTCCTCAGCTACGCGGCGATACATTGGCAGTGCCCCAAACAAAGTGAGCAACACCAAAATCAACGTGGCAAAGGGCGAAAGCGCCCCGGCAGCTATGGCGGCGATACCTGGCTGATAGCCCAGCGTCGAAAAATAATCCACGCCGGTCAGGCACATTACTTTCCACCAGGGATGGGGGTGATGCTCGCCTTCTTTTTCATGCGGCCCTTCAATTTCAGGAGCATGACCTTGTAAGAGCCAGCGCATCAATGGCCCTTGTGGGCTTTTTTTAGAAGGCGTGGAATCTTGAGACGAATCTGGCGACGGATCTTGAATTGAATCTGATGAATTCATGAACGCTCGTGTGAAGAAAAGATTAAACGGCGTTGCTTAATGGTGCTTGCCTAAATACGATACCACAAGTGGAAATGGCGGACATGAAACACACGAAAACAGGGGCCATCTTTATTAATGATGGCCCCTGTTTTTCTAATTGCTGCGAGATTAAGCTTCAAGCTTAACGGGTGTAAACGCGCACAATCCAGCGACCTGGGCCACTATATGTTGAAGTGGCGCGATAGCCCTTGCTTTGGGCATAGCGCACAGCAGCAGCGGCGGCAGCTTGGGTTGAATGATAGTGTGTGCCGATCAGACGGCCACCGGTCGACGTGGTAGGGCGTGTCCAAGTGTCTCGCACTGTTGGGCGGCGCGTCGAAGTGCGGCGGTCGCGGCGATCACGTCGGTCGTCATCGTCACGATCCCAGGTTTGGCTGGATTTGCTCCAACCTTTATGCTTGCCCTTAGTCCAGCCTTTATGCTTGCCATTGTCATGGCGTCCACTGGCCTTGTGGCCTTTATTGCCTTTGTCTTTGGCCTGCGCGTCATTTAAGCCGCCCAGGGCCGGCATTAAGACCAGGCCTGCAACAACGGCGATCTTGCTTAAAATTCGGATGTTTGGTTTCATGGTTTACTCCTCGAAGTCTCAAATGTGAGACGGCCTCTCTGTGAAAGCAAAGGTTGTGCCCAATCATGCCTAATACAAATTCTTTACAGTAACCTTAAACTTGCAAATAACAAAGAATTCAGGAGAATGAAATGCGACAGGCTTTAATCGTGTGGGGCGGTTGGGATGGGCATCAGCCCAAACAGTGCGCGGAACTTTTCGCGCCGTTTTTGCAGGAGAGCGGTTTTGAAGTGCGCGTGAGCGACACAATGGACACTTATCTCGAAAGCGATTACATGAAATCGCTGAGTCTCATCGTGCCGATTTGGACGATGGGCACCATCTCCGGCGAACAGGAAAAGGGCTTATCCGAAGCTGTCAAAAGCGGCGTCGGGCTGGCCGGCTTTCATGGAGGCATGGGCGATTCGTTTCGCAATGCCTGCACCTATCAATTCATGACTGGTGGGCAGTTTGTAGCGCATCCCGGCAATATCATGAAATATACGGTCAACATCGTTGACCATGAAGACCCCATCACAACCGGTATCTCTGATTTCGAGATGAACTCCGAGCAGTATTATATGCACACCGACCCCGGCAATAAGGTTTTGGCTACTACGTTAATTGATGGTCGTGGCGATGTGCCCTGGGTGGCCGGAACCATCATGCCGGTGGTGTGGAAACGTCGTTGGGGCGCGGGACATGTGTTTTATTCCTCACTCGGCCATGTAGCCAGCGACTTCGACGTTGAAGAAGCGCGCATCATTCAACAACGTGGCATGTTGTGGGCAGCTAAGGAAGAGGCTGTAAACTCATGAGCGACAAGCAAGCCAGAGCGAGTGTTAAAGTGGGTGTGATTGGTTGCGGCAACATCAGCGGCGCTTATTTCAAAACCAATCAGGCTTTTAATTTTTTCGACATTGTAGCCTGCGCCGATTTAGATGTGGAGCGCGCAAGGACTAAAGCGCAAGAGTTTGGCATCGCCAAAGGCTGCTCCGTAGATGAGCTTTTGCAAGACCCTGAAATCGCTTTCGTTATCAATCTCACTATTCCCCTGGCGCACGGCCCGGTCATGCTGCGTGCCCTGGAAAACGGCAAAAGCGTTTATAACGAGAAGCCGTTCACCGTTACCCGTGAAGAAGCGCAGCAAGCGATTGCTTTAGCAAAGCAAAAGGGGTTGCGTGTCGGCAGCGCGCCGGATACGTTTTTGGGAGGCGGCCATCAGACCTGCCGCAAACTAATTGACGAGGGCGCCATTGGAGAACCGATTGGCGCTACGGCTTTCATGGCGGGGCATGGCCACGAAAGCTGGCATCCATCGCCTGAGTTCTATTACAAATCCGGCGGTGGCCCGATGTTCGACATGGGGCCGTATTATCTGACGGCGCTGATTAACATGATTGGCCCGGTGCGGCGCGTCACAGGCTCAGCGCGCATTACCTTTCCGCAACGCACTATTACCAGCGAACCGCTCAACGGCACCAAAATTCAAGTGGATGTGCCGACACATATTGCGGGCGTGATGGACTTCCATAACGGCGCCATTGCTAACATTCTGATGAGTTTCGATATGTGGAGCCACAGCCTGCCACGTCTTGAAGTTTATGGGACGGAAGGCTCTTTAATGGTGCCCGACCCCAATGGTTTTGGCGGTGAGGTAAAGATTCGCAAGCCTGGCGATAGCGAATGGCAGGATGTAGAGCTAACACACGGCTACACGCAAAACGCGCGCGGCATCGGCATGGCCGATATGGCTCTTGCCATGCAAACCGGACGCGACCACAG
>DASWNL010000093.1:0-3923 GCA_036399215.1 Abditibacteriaceae bacterium | reverse complement strand
GGGTCATCGGGGTTCATTTCTAAGAACTCGAAGATTGCTTCAATGACGGCCTCGCAGTTTTCGCGCGGCACGGCTTCACGCAAAACCACATAACCCTGCTCATCAAAAAACTTCAAATCATCGGGGGTAAAAACAGACATGTCGGCTCACTCTTCAGCTTGAAAATTATGCAGTTGCTTTTCGCTTCCTGATAATAGAAGGCATGTGTCATTCCGACCGAAGCTTCGAGCCTCAGCGAGAAGCGCAGTGGAGGAATCTTTGCTGTTCAACGACAAGATTCCTCCATTCTGCCCAGAGGGCGCCCGCTCGTTCCTTCCTGCCCAGAGGGCACCCGCGGTCGGAATGACAACTCTTTCTTCATCTACCTCTTCCAACTGCATAACCCTTATGGCATTTTCATAAATCATCTACTACAACCGAACCGGCACCCTGGGCTTTGGCTTGTTGTTTCAATTCGGCGGCGCGCGTGCCCAGGTGCATGAGCGATTGATACTTTTGTGGTTCAACCCGCAAAATAACGGAGGCCAAACCCGCCAGGGGAAACTCGCGCTCGCGGCCCTCGCGGTCATAGCCTGCAAAAACGCCGCGTGCCATAGCCTCTTTACCAATAATAGTTTCTACAGCCTGATAAAACTCTTCACCTGCAACGCGCGCGACGGTTTGGGCAGCTTCAATCGAAGTTATCGCGATAAAATCATCGCCGCCAATGTGGCCGGCGAAGTCGTTAGGCACATTGGCGCCCATTAGAGCACGATGCAAAGCCGGGCCGGTGGCGGCAATCGTCGCGTCGGCAACGGCGAAGCCGAAGGCATCAGCGTAGGGCTTGAAATGGTCGAGATCAAAATAAATCACGGCAAACGGCGTTTGCGCGCTATCACCAACGCGGCGCGCGATTTCGGCCTCGATGGCACGCCCACCGGGCAAGCCGCTTGATGGATTACGATCACTCTCGCGCTGCACCAGGCGCAGCAACGACTGAACGCGCACTGTTAACTCTACCGGCTCAAAGGGCTTGGCTAAATAATCGTCGGCACCGGCCTCGAATCCTTCGACTTTGTGTTCTAAATCGCTTTGCGCGGTCAGCATTAAAATCGGAATACGCGCTCGAAACGGGTTGCTTTTCAAGGCGCGGCACACAGCGAGGCCGTCCATCTCCGGCATCCATAAATCCAAAACGATTAAGTCCGGTTCACGCGCTTCCACTGCCAACAGAGCCGATTTTCCATTGGGCGCTTCGACGATCTGGTGCCCCGCCAGGCGTAGCACTTGCGCGACGACATGACGCAAATCATCGTTATCATCTACCACCAACAAAAAGCTCATGGGCGAAAAAGGGAGGCTAAAACAAATGGGAAAGCTCGGCTAAATGCGCTTTCCAGATGCCTCTAACAGTATTAAGGATTCTCCGGCACGGCAGTTTGAGGCGGATTTGATGCCGGGTCATCAGGCGGCGATTGATTTAACACACGTGACACCCAAATTTTTCGTCCTTCGTCGAGAAACCAGATCGCCGCGATGCCAATAAGGGCGCCAATCCAACCGGCATGAAAGGAACGCAACAACGAATAAAGCAGCGGCGTATGAATGTGGCACATGGTATTGTATAAATCCGCCTGCCCAATCGTGGCCGCAATGGTAGCGCCCAAAAAGAGCAGCCAACGCCGCTTCATGCCAAAATAAACCGCTAAAAGCAGCGCCGGATTGCCAATCAGAAACTCTTTAGTGCGCGGGCGCGCCACTAAGGCGGTTTCTAAAACGGCGCGCATTTTTAGTTCAAACGGCGAAATATCCATGCCGCTGTCATTGCCGGTGCGCGCAATCCAAATGTAACCCGCAACCAAGACCGTAAAGCCAATCAGCAAATAGCGAACGGTAAAAGGATTATCAAGCAAAGCGCGCACATTGGAAAGCGCATTTTCGCGCGCCACACGAGCGTTGACGGCTATCACGCGATGCGGAAAAATTTTACCCGCCATCATCACGCCAACGATTATAAGCGGTAAAAGCTGAGTCGCTTTTTCGCCGAGGAACTCATCGGTTTTGCTCATGTAAGTCCATTTATTGAGCAAAGCTACCGTCATCAAACCGCCGCAGATCGTCAAGAGCGAAGTTCGCACTAAAACCGAGATTCCAAGGCGAATCGCCGCGCTGCGGGAGCTTTTGCTGGCATAAGTCGAAGGCGATTCGCCGTCTTTCTGCATCCAGGAGTCCCAGGCATCAGCTATTCCACCCCATAACAACGCGACGGGCGTCATCAGGCAACCGACAGCCAGCGCCATCAGTTTGGCTCCGGCACCGGCTGAGAACGAGAGAGCCAGGCAAATCAATAGACAGGGAAAAATCCATTTATCGGCTTTGGCTGGTAAATCGAAACACAAATTCAGCAGCAGCCAGAAAGCGCCTAAAGCCCCTAAGCCACCGCAAAAGCGCATAACGATTAGCAGCACATTGATGTCGTTTGGCTGCCATTGCTCACGGGTTAGCAACAAGGCTGGATAATCGCGAAACGATTGCGCTTCGGCCATCACCATACCGGGCCGTAAAAACGTGGCAAACGGAATCGGTGGGGATTTAAGTTCTTTGGCGATTTTTCGGATGAGATTGATATTTTGATCAATGGCCTTTTCTTTCAAGAGTGTTTGCGGCGCAGCCGTTGAAAGGTTCTGTTCCAATAAAGCAGTCTCTGGTGGTGCTGAAGCCGCCGGGGTGTTTAGTTCATCTGGGGATTTCAACTCCCAATCACCTTTGAATTGCGGAAACAAGCGCACGTAGATCACGCGAATATTGCGGTCTTTGACGGCTCGCACGTAGCGCTCTACCAAAACATCCATCTTGGCTTTGGCGGCTTCATCGCCGGAAACGCTATGCACCCGCACCAACATGCCGTCGCTGCGCTTCATCATCTCATCAAGACCGCGCTGCTTGGAAAATTCAATGGCGCCGAAAACCATCTGGCGCTGCTTCAATTCGCGCGCCACCATCGGAATCAGGCTTTGATAGCCCAGGACTTCATCTTCGGCGAAGATTACCAAATGTGCTCCAGCTTCTTTGGCCTCATCAAGGCGGCGGCGCAGGCGATCTAGATTCAGATTTAAGGAGTTAGGCAGACGCGCCACAACTGACAAGTCGGCAGACTGCACGGCCTTAACTTGACTGGAGTCAAAGCCCATACGCGCATCATTTATTATCTGGCGCGATGCCGGAATCAAGATACCGGAAATGGGCAATGGCGCCGTCTGGCCTGGTTTTACATCCGACAGTCTGGGTGCTTTGAGAACAACAACTTTAGGCGGCAGGCTGGGTTGCGCTTGTTCGCGCAGATGCTCGTAGATCTGTGTCAGGATTTCGCTGTTGCCGGGGTTGGCTGTAATCAAGAAGCGATACGCCTGTGGATACTTTTGCCAATCGACCTGAGGATAATAGTCCTCACCCTCCTGGCGCGATTGAATCACAATGGAACCGTTATCGCGCAGGTTTGCCAGCGAAAGCTGATAGAGCGCCACGCTGGATACGCCGACTTTGCGCAGACGCTTCAACAATTCGGGGTGCGTAACCTGATAAGCGTCCGCCATCGTCTTGGTGTCATCGTAATCTACAGTTATTTGCGCGTTTACCAGGGTGTTTTCATACCCCCAGCGCGCCAGAGTCCAGCCTAATGAACTAAGGGTAGAAAGGGCAATGAGAAGCCATCCCACACGAAAGCGTGGATGCGTAAAAATATTCAAAGGGAACTACCTCACGGAAAGCAAAATTATCACGGATGGTCAGAAGTAAGGCCGCATTCAATTGTCCCTAAAAGCCCTACCATCGTCAAACACCTGGGTGCGTGTGCTAACCTGCCTCTTTTAAGAAGCAGCGAAAAATAAATCTCCCTCATTCTGCGGCCATCAAAGTAAAAGACCCCTTAAATTCATTAAGAGGTC
>DASWNL010000092.1:0-2493 GCA_036399215.1 Abditibacteriaceae bacterium | reverse complement strand
GCGGCGAATTTTCATTGAAGGCCGCCGATGGCTCCGACCCGGATCTGGTTTATTTCGGAGCCGAAAAAGTCATTGTTTCCAATCAGCCGGTGCGCCTGACCTACGGCACATTCTCCGTTGTCGGCGACCGTTTGGTTATTGATACGCGGCGCAATCTGGCAACCGTGACCGGCACTATTAAAGTCAAAAGCGGCGACCAGGATTTAACGGGGCGAACCCTCACTTACAACATTGATACGGGCATCTGGCAGCTTTTCGATTTACAAAAAACTTTTCCACCCGAATACTTTCCCGATAATAGCGTAGTCGAGCCGATTTACGTGCGCGGTGCCAAAATCACCGGCGATCAAGGTCGTGTAACGGGCAGCGATTTCAACGTGTCTTCCTGCGAATACGGCCACTATTATATTTTGTCTCGCGAAGTGCGCTTTTACCGTGATCGCCAGGATAACCCGACGCGCATTGTGCTTCGTCGCAACTCGGTTCACGTTTTGGGCAAGCGCATTCTGCCATTGCCGGTCTTCACGGTGAACCTGAACTCCGGCACCAGTCGCCGCGTGCCGTTGCAGCCGATTGTCGGACAGAACGATTACGATGGCGTCTTTGTAAAAACGACCTATTCGTTAGCGGCCACCGCCAAGCGAACCGATAATGTTTTAATAGACATGTTGCAAAAGCGCGGCTTGGGTCTGGGTTTTGACCGCCAATTGGCAGCGGGTGCGGGTGCGTTTTATTTATATGCGCTCAGCGGCAAGACCGGGCGCCAGATTGATACGCGCATCAACCGCTTGTGGCAAATCAGCAAGCCACTAACGGCCACGCTGAATTTTCAATCCACGCAAAACAGTTCGCCCGGCTTTACCGGTTCTTCACGCAACGGAGATTTATCTTTCGCTTACAACAGGCCAACGGTGCAAAGCAACTTGTTGCTGCGCATGAGCCAGAGCGGTAGCGGCACCAGTTCGTTTGAGGATTTAGGCGCGACGTTTCAACATCGCCAGACTTTTGGCAGTTTGCAAGCGGAGTTCGGCACCAATTATAATCGCAACTCTTTTGGCGCCGGCAATGAATCGGCAACGCTCGATAATACCCTGCTCTTGAACTGGCGACAAAAGCGCCTTGATTTATTTCTGCGTGCCGAAAACCATGATGACCTGATCGGCACCAATCAGCGCAACGGCGCCTATCAACTCGAACGCTTACCGGAGTTTGGTTTTGCTTCGGATACAACCCGCACCAACATTCCGTTTTTTTCTAAGTTCGCACCGGGCAATTTCACACTTGGTCTGGGAGAGTTCAATGAGCCGTCATCGGGGCAAAAACTAACGCGCACCGCTTTCACTTACAACTTCAATCCACGCACCATTCCTTTGATTAAACGCGGCAGTTTTAAGTCGGAAGTGAACTTAGTGGGACGCTTCGAGCAAGCCTTTTATTCCAACGACACGGCGCGCTATAACTACGACACGTTTTTGAATTTCAACAATGAAGTGGGCCGCGCTTCGTTTCGTTTGAATTACATCAAGCAGCAGTTTCGCGGCTTCACGCCGTTTCAATTCGACTTCTTGTTTCCCAGCGAATCAATTGATGCCACGTTGGGCTATAACATCGCTGAAAAATTTCAGTTTGAATTAACCGGCGGGCAGGATTTGGAGAACCGCATCGCACGCGATATTGTCACGCAGATTCGCTATCGCCCGCGCAAAACCATCTTTCTTTCGTTTGGCGCGAATTACTCAAGAGAAACCAATCAATTTGGCGATTTGGTTTCCAACCTGCATTATGAACGGCCCAACCGCAAATTCTTGCGCGGCACCGTTGATTTAGGCATCCGCTATTCGCCGCAAAACGGGGGATTATCGCGTGTTAATGCCGCCGCCGATTTAGCGATTACCAGACGCACGCGCATTCAAGCGTTGGGAAGTTACAACGGCTTTTCCAAGACCTTTGATTTCGCGCAAATTCGCCTGACGCGCGACTTACACTGCTTCAACCTGTATGCGACTTACGACCAGCAGCGCAAGGAAATACGCTTCGACTTGGCTTTGAAAGCGTTTCCCTTCTTCGACACGCGCTTTGGCCGCAACGATACCGGCACCGGCTTCTCGCCGTATTTCGGGCAGACACAGTAAGGCGCAGATGGAAGGCTTGACCAACTAACGACGACCACTGAAAAGCAGACTCGTTAGAAAATGTTCGACGCTCCGCACTTCAACCAGCGTCGCTACTAAAAACGCCGCTAAGATAAAGATGACCAATGCCAATACAACCTCAACCGCAGTGTCTATCCAACTCAACAAGCGAATGAACCAGTGGGGCTTCAACTGATGATCCATAAGAAGTCATCCTCCAGAGAAGAGTGCTCTTGTTATTCCATGAATCAATTGCAAACTGAAGCCTATGAATGAAGCACAAAACGAAACGCAAATGATAGATGTCGGTGCTAAAGACGACACGCGCCGCGAAGCACTCGCAAGAGGTGAAATTAAAATG
>DASWNL010000091.1:0-8575 GCA_036399215.1 Abditibacteriaceae bacterium | reverse complement strand
GCGTGAGCGCCAATTTTTAAAGTGCCGTTGCCCCATTCGATTTTGGTTTCAGGACGCGATGAAGCTATTAATTGAGGCTCATCGGGCGCTAAAAATGGATTGAGGAGTTCTCTTTTGAATTGCGGATGATAATTCGGGTTGGTTTGGCCCCCGCCGGTGATATTTTCAATGCGGCAACTGCCAATTTCACCGGGCATGGCATAGTCATGATTATCGGCTTGAAGGCTCATTTTTCCCACGCGCAATGCAATAGGTTGCCCGCCTAATTCGGTGCGAGGAATTTGCTTTAAGACGCGCCACGCCACGCCATTGCCGATTAAAGCAGAAACAACTTCGCGGTCGTAACGCAAGGCCAAGAAAAAGCCGTCTTTGGTTTCTTGCGCGCCCAGTGGCAAGCCGAAAATGCACAACAAAAGTAAAAAGGCCAAACATCTTTTCATGGCGCGCTCGCTAAAGCATCCATTTTTTGTGCGGCTTCTTGCAAGGCGCTTTTGGCGTCATGGTTTCCCAGTAGGGCACCCTGCACGCTGTCGGAAACCGCGTTTGCCATCTGTTCCCATTGCGGATGCGTCGGCACATAGCGGCCTTTGGGCAAAGCATTGATGAAAAAGGCGCGATGTGGGTCTTTTATCAGTTCGGGGTTTCTGGCGACAGTGCTTTTTTCGGGAATCATACCTGATGCTTTGGCCCACGCCACGCGGTTTTCATCTTTGAACCAGAACGCTAAAAACTTCGAGGCCAAAGCCTTGTTTTGGGCACTTTTGAACATCACGATTTCATCGGCAACAGTCGGCACAACCGGGCCGGTTTTGCCGGGAATGAAAGTCACGCCGAATTTTAAAGCGGGCATTTCTTTTTTGAGCATTCCCGAAAACCAGGGGCCAGTAATCAGCATGGCGATTTTTTGCGCTTTGAACAGCTTTTGCAAATCCTCGCGGTTATAACCGGTCGGCTGCTTTTGTGTGTAACCCTTTTTAACCAGATTCAGTTCATAATTCAGCGCTTCAGTGCCCTGTGGCGAGGCGATAGCGGCTTTGCCATCTTTTAGAATTTCTCCACCCGCTCCCCACAAAAAATAATAAAAATACAAATCGGTTTCGACTTCCTTGCCCTGCACGCCAAAGGCCTTTACGCCAGGATTCGCTGCTTGAATTTTAGGCGCAATTTTCTCCAGGTCGGCCCACGTCTTTGGCGGTGTTACACCGGCTTTTTTCAGCATCGCTTCGTTGTAATACAAGCCGCGCACACTGGCCGCGACGGGCAACCCCACTTGCGCTTCGCCGATTTTTCCTGTTGCTAAAACGCCGGGCACAAATTCGGCGAGTTTTATAGCGGGCGCCGCCTGCGAAATGTCTTCCAGCAAATCGGCTTTGGCATATTCGGCCATCCAACGCACACCAACAATGGCTAAATCGGGCGCCTGCCCGCCGGAAATCAGGGTCTGCAACTTCTGATGGCCATCGTTCCAATGAATGATCTCAATTTCAACTTTTCCCTCGGTGCTTTGCGCGTTGAAATCATCCACAATTTTCTTTTGCAGTTTCGATGATTCCTGGTCGTAATCCATGCTCAGTAGCTTTAATGTGCCACCTGTCGAACCTGAAGAATTTTCGCTATTTGCCTGGTTACTGCCTGTAGAATCCGGCGAAGAATTACAGCCTGCCAGCGCGCTAATCATCAACCCGGCGCTCAAAGACCAACAAAGCGGGATTTTCATGTGGTTTCCTTGGGGATTTGGTAAATTGAAAGTCTGCTTTCTATTCTGTCTAAGTGCAGGGACACATTCAAGCATCATTAAAAACTAACTTCAAACATCGCTGAAGACCAGCTTTATAGTGAATAAATCGTGAAATTTCACTTGTTTTTTCTGTTCCCGGCGGCTAAACTGCGCTTATATCACTCATATCAGTGAAATTATTGTTGAGGTAATTCATGGCAGCCGTCGCTCGCAAAACTCAAAAGAAACGCATCACAAAAAAGCCGGCGGCTCGAACTCCCGCGCCAGTTGAAGTCATAAAAGTAGCCTCTGCTACGTCAAAAACATCTGGCAAAGCGCCGTTGAAAAAAGGCCGCGCCACCGCCACAAAATCTACAAAGCGTGCTGCCTCCAAAATTGCCGCGAAACCGTCTCCGGCGCCGGAGAGTATGGCGCAAGAAACCAAAGCGCGAGCAAAAAGCAAGACGGCAGAATCAGTAAATACAGTCACAAAAGCGGTGAAAGCGACGACAAAAACGACTGCAAAGACGCCAACGAAAGCTCAACAGGTTTTCGCTTTTGAAGCAACCACGCCTCGGAGCCGTGCCCAAAGTAAAGCGAATGATGTGGTCATCGCGCCGTCACGCAAGACCAAGAGGCGCAAGAGAAAAACAGCAGTGAAACGCAAAGTTGAGGCTGCTATTGACGGCTCTTCGAGAAAGCCGGTAACACCACCTAAAGCGGCGCCGGCACAAGCGTCGCGCGGCAAAGGCACGAAGCTGAACCAAGCCACCGGGACGGTAACAAAAACTGTGAAATCCGTTGCCCAGGGTGCAGCAGTCGTGAAAGCTCGGCGCGTGCGTGCCCCCAAAGATTTAGCGGCGCAGTATGGTGAAGGTGAAAAGCCCACTTCCAAACGACGCGCCACCGAAAGTAGCGAAACCAAACGGGCGCGGCGTGATGCCGCGTTGCGCCAAAAGATGCGTGAGGCGATGGAAGTGGGCGATGACATTATTGCTCGCTTGCGCCGCGCCGGCGCGATTGCCGGTGAAGCGGGCAGCGATGAGTCGGAAATGAAAAACGGGCATCATGCAAAACGTATTGCCGGCAGCCGCGTTTTACGGCGCCCCCGCAAATGGGAAGCGCGTTGCGGAAAGTGTGGCGCCAAAAGCCTGTTTAAAACCCCGGCGGGCTTATGTGCCAAATGCGGCGCGATTATGGTGCGGGAATAAGATTTTCACCACAAAGGCACGGAGACATAAAGAAGAACAAATAGATGATGACGGCAATAAAGGCGGCACCGCAGATTGTCCCATTGTTTTGGTCTGCCTTTTCTTGTGTCTCCGTGTGGGGTGGTTAACTCTCCCACGTTCCTACCAACGAAGCGTTGTCATTCCGAGCGGGCGCCCGCTCGCAATGACAGGCTATTTTTTTCTTTTCTCTTGTATATGACAACTTGGGTTAATCAATAAAAGCTCCGTCGCGCATTTCCCTTGTGAGGTCAGCAATAGCGGCGGCTTCGCGCGAATGAGTGACCATAACGACAGTTTTGCCATGACTTGTCAATTCGCGGAGAGCGCTTAAAACGGCTTCGGCACTTTTAGAATCGAGATTACCTGTTGGCTCATCGGCTAAAACCAGAGGTGGATCGTTGATTAAAGCCCGCACGACGGCCACGCGCTGCATTTCGCCGCCGGAAAGCAGTGAAGCTTGTTGATGCAAGCGCTCTTCGAGGCCAATATTAATTAATAATTCTTCAGCGCGTTGGAAAGCGAAGTCCTTTTTTCTTCCGGCTAATAAAGCGGGCAGGGCTGCGTTTTCTAAAACACTTAGAAGCGGCAGCAAGTTGAAGAATTGAAAAACAATGCCGACTGTAAAGCGGCGATAGTTCGTCAGTTGCTTATCGCTCATCGTCAGGATATTCTGTCCGCTTACAGAAACCTCACCGTCACTGGGCTTATCCAGACCGCCGAGCAAATTCAGCAGAGTCGATTTGCCGCAACCGCTGCGGCCCACAATGGCCAAAAACTGACCGGGCGGCACTTCCAAGTCCACGCCGGCCAGGGCTTGCACCAGGCGCTCTTCCGTCTGATAGAGTTTGGTCACGCCACAGAGTTCAATGAGGTATTTAGAGGGTGTCGTCTTTGGTGGCGTCATGAAAATCGTAACGAGAGGAGTTTTGTTTCAACAAGAATCTTTTCAACGATGGGGGCAGTAAATTGGCGTCCGGCAGTTGCGAAAGCGGCAGCCACTGGAAGTTCTTGCTCGGCTCAGGACTCAGAATTTTGCCGTTCGCTTCACGCGGTGCTTTGGTGAGCGTGGCGGTAAATAATAAAGTTAGTTCATGACGATTGCCATCGTTTTTGCTTCTACCTGCATAAATCTGTTCCGCTACACAGAGTAAATCGCCCACTTGAATTTCGGCTTCCAACTCTTCTTTCAGTTCGCGCCGGGCCGCTTCGACGCACGATTCACCGGGATCGACATGACCACCCGGCAAAGCAAAATAAGTTTTGCCTGTTTTCTTGCTCTTTCCCTGGTTCACTAAAATGCAATCGTTTTGCACGATGACAACGCGCGCGATAAGTTCCCGGCCTGAATCGTATTTATTTTCGTTTTTACTCACAGGCGAAGTTTAGCCTTTAGCCGCCACGCCGTTTTTGCGAAAATTTCCTGCATGACTAAGAATAACGAAACCTATGCCGAAGTAATCTCACGAGGAATGGTTATGCGCGGCATGGTGCATCGTCCCCTTGATTTTTCACCGGCGCGGCGTTATCCGGCGCTGATGATGTGGCACGGCTTTACCGGCACGCGCGTGGAGCCGCATCGCTTGTTTGTGAAAACCGCGCGGCGCCTGGCGCAAGAAGGTTTCATCGTGGCACGCTTTGACTTTGTGGGTAGCGGCGAAAGTGACGGCGAATTTGCCGATGTCACGCCGGAAACCGAAATTCAAGATGCCCTGCAAGTGATTGTCTGGATGAGCGCGCAAGCCGGTGTTGACCGCACCCGGTTGGGATTAATTGGCCTGAGTTTAGGTGGCTTAGTTTCGGCCTGCGCCGCATCACGCAATGAGCATATTCGTGCTTTAGTTTTATGGGCGGCGACGGCCTCGATCAATCGCTCCTTAGCCTTGCGTGTCACACCTCAAGCTGAGGCGTTTTTAGCGAAGCATGGTTTTATAGATTGGTATGGCAACATCGTCAGCCAGGCGTTTTTCGATAGCGCACGGGTGATTGACCCCTTAAAGGAACTCAAAAATTACAAAGGTGCCGCGCTGGTTTTGCACGGCGATGAAGATGCTACAGTCACTCTGGATCACGCTCATGATTACCATGCAGCGATGTCACAATCCAAGCTTCACATCATAAAAGGCGCCGATCACACTTTTAATCGCAGCGATTGGGAAACGGAGCTAAGCGAAACGACAATCGAATGGTTGAAAGCTCAATTGTAATTACGCGTCTTCATTAAGAAGTTGGGCTAAGCGTCGTCGCAGTGCATCGAAATGGCTTTCGGGCACGGTATTGAGAGCCTGTTGCGCTTGATTGACGACATTTTGCACGTCATCTTTTTCTTGCTGTTGCGTGGCTTCCAGTGTTGAAGCGACCTGCGCGGGAGTATTACTTCCGCCGCCACGAAATGAACTGGTGAACTGGGTTACGGCAGCTTTCAACTGGTTTTTCGATTGAGCAAAGGCGCTTTTCATAGCGCGATTGATGAAGCTGGGGTCAGTTTCGGCGATAACTGCATCAATGGCGGCGCGCACTTGCGCAGGGGAATGTTTTTCAGGCGCGCACCAACCTTTTTGCAGGGTGTAATCGGTTAAAAATCCAAAGTAATAAGTGGTGCTGGCCGTATCAATGGCGCGCTTGCCTTCGAGAAAGAAAAATATTTTGCGAAAAAGAAACTTAATGGGATAAACGAGTGCTGTGCCCAGGCAACCACGCAGACAGCCTTTGCTTTCTTCATCAGCTAATGTTTGGATGTCGACTGTGGGTAGAGCTTGGCCGTGTGCTGCGGCTAACTTTTGCACAAGCTGGCGGCGAAAATAAGTGCGCGCTATATCATCCACAAACGGCACGGGAATCAGTGGCGTCAGGCCGCACAATACGGCGTGAGTCAAGATGATATTTTCATTCGGCGTGTTCGGCATCGCTTGTAGTTTGCTCGACTTCCAGTTTTTTGCGGCTTCTGCGCGTCGTGGGCAACTCGTATTCGGCTAAAACGCGCCCGCTTTCGAGTTCATCACCCAATTTAGTCGCTAAAATGCAGGCGTTGCCGCCGTCGGTGATGATGTGGTCAACAGTGATGGTGACATCCAAACATTCGCGCACCACAACCTGGTCGTCCACCACCCAGGGACGCTTCGACAGGCCACCAATGGTGAAGCCAAGCGAGTAGGGCGTGATGGGAAAACCCCAACCGCCGCGCCCATCGGAAAACTGCGTGATAGAAGTAATGAAAACCGATGACAAATGCTTGGCCATGCCGCGCCGCCATTTGGGAACTAAGCCGCTGGCGCCATAAAGGCCACGCCGCATCCAGCCGGGCAAACTGGAAAACTTCATGGCGATTTGATAGCCCTTTTCGCCGGACACTGCGCGACGGCGCAGGCCGCGAATCGCTTCGGTCATCTCGTGCGAGATTTCCGTTAAATTCTTTTCGTCCACTTTTTCAAAGGGCATTAAAAGCGGAATGCCTTCATCGCCCCCGGCGCCCGTAACAACGGTTAAAACCACATTGACATGGCGCGGCACCAGCAATTTATCTTTATAAAGCGATGCCATGCGTTCAGGATTTTCCGAAAGCACCACGCCGACACAGCGCGCAAAATAAGCCACTAAACTGGGCGGTCGCTGGCGATTGGCAACGCATTGACGCGAAAACTCAGTAAATTTGGAGATATCGCACGAGCCGATAACGTGCAGGTTGTGCTTGCCTTTGCTGAGGCGCAAGCCGTCATCAAGCAGGCGGCGATAAGGCACGAGAGGCTTGATTTCGCGCAGGTCATCATCAAAAGCAATTTCATTTTCGTCGCGGCGCGTTAGGGATTCGTCGTGAGTCATGGTTTTAGAATTCCAATCAAAAAGAATAGCCGCGAAAAGGCGCAAAAAACACAAAAAGAACCCAAGAAGGATAAGGGAAGGTTTAAGCCAAAGACTGCGGATAATTTTTGCGCGACAACTGGCGTTCTCCTCTTTCGATGTCTTTTTGCGTCTTTTCGCGGCTATTCAACTTTGCCGCTCGCGCAAGGTCACGGCCAGGCCATGCTTTAAGCGCAGGGAAGGATACAGCGCCGGTTCGACCGGATGACCGGGAACAACATTGATTTCAAACTGCTGCATGATCATGGCGACGATGAGTTGCGTTTCCAGCATGGCAAAGCTGGCGCCCAAACACATGCGCTGCCCGCCGCCAAAAGGAAAATACGCAAAGCGAGGCCGTCCCTGCGAGTTTTCAGGCGAAAAACGTTCGGGATTAAATTGATCCGGCTGCTCCCAAAAATCGGGATGGCGATGCGTAACGTAAGGGAAAATTACTAAGATAGCCTTAGGGGGCAACTTGTAGCCGCGAATTGTTACCTCTTCTGTTGTTTGCCGCGAAATGCCCCAAACCGGCGGATATAATCTCATGCCTTCCTGCACAGTCATTTTTAAATAAGGCATGTTCGGTAAATCGGCGAGAGTAGGTTGGCGCCCGTTTAAAACAGTATCAATTTCTTTATGCAAGCGCTCTTTGCATTGGGGATTTTGTGACAGTAAATACCACGTCCACGACAAGCCAACAGCAGCCGTTTCATGGCCGGCGACAATCATAGTTACCATCTCATCGCGCACGAGGGCATCACTCAGCGGCTCACCAGTTTCTTCGTCGCGCGCTTTTAAGAGCAAATCGAGCACATCATCAAAACTTTGTCCTTCCCGTTGTTGGGCACGTCGCTGCGCGATAAGGCAATCAATCAAGCCGTGTAAATCGGCTAAGGCGCTTTGGAACTGCTTTTTGCCGCGCCACGATTCGAGGCTGACGGCACGCAAATGCACCCAGTAAAGAATGGTGTGCAAGGCGCGACCCATCGGCCCGGCAATGTGTCTCATGTCACTGCCGAACATGGCGCGTCCCACGTTCATCAAGGCTAAACGCATCATGGCTTCGGCCATGTCGAAGGTTTCGCCACACTGGGCTTTCAGGCGCCACACTGCGATGGTTTCGTCAATGACTTCAATCATGGTTTGCGCATAGCTTTCATGATGGCTGCGATTAAATGCCGGCAGCATGATACGCCTTTGATGGCGATGCAAACCTGCTTCGCTGACTAAAAGCCCATCTCCTAAAACCATACGCACGCGATTCCAGCCGATGCCCTTATAATACACATCCGTTGAGCCGAGCATCACCTGTTCGATGTCATCGGGATGCGCCACGAAATACCACTCAAATTTTTTGAAAGCCTCATAACGCGTGAGTTCGCCAAACTCTGAGTGCATGTTGCGGTAAAAGTTCAGCGTGTCGGGACGCGCATTCAAAACACCAAAGAAGGGTAACCCTTTGGGGCCGGGTATGGCACGATAATCTTTGGCGAGAGATAAGTCGGTCATGCGGAGTTAAACCAGTTCGCCAATAGCAGTAAATTGGTCTTTCAAAGCGGGATAGAGCGCGCGGTAAACGTCATAATAACGGTCGTAAAGTGCGGCATCTTCACTGACCGGCGTTTTGCCGGTCACTTTGATAACAGTTGAGCAGGCTTCTTCTACACTCGAATACAAACCAGCGCCCACACCGGCCAAAAGCGCCGCACCTAAAGCCGGGCCTTCGTCAATGTTAATAGTCGAGAGCGGCATGTTGAAAATATCGGCTTGAATCTGCCGCCAGATTTCG
>DASWNL010000090.1:0-6041 GCA_036399215.1 Abditibacteriaceae bacterium | reverse complement strand
TCAAGCCTTAGCGTCAGTTTAGAAAATGAAGGCAATTTTCGCGTGCCTGCTTCAGGACTTTTTCGCGGCTTCCCATAATTCATCCCACTGCTGTGGTGTGAGTTCCTGTAACTGCAAGTCGAGTTTGTGCGCAGATTCTTCCATTTTCTCAAAGCGTCCGCGAAAACGCGTGACGGTATCGCGTAGGGCCAATTCAGGGTTGATTTTGTGCCAACGCGCGATGTTGACGACGGTAAAGAGCACATCACCAAGCTCTTCGGTGATACGTTGGCGCGCGGCTTCATCTTTGGAATTTGAAAGCGCGATTTCCTCTTCTAATTCGGCAATTTCTTCGTGAAGCTTTGCCATCACTCCAGCCATATCCGGCCATTCAAACCCCACTTTAACGGCTTTTTTTGAAACTTCAAGCGCTTGCATCAATGAAGGTAAAGTATTCGGCACGCCGGATAGAATTGAGGCCTCACTTTGGCCTTTTTGCTCTTTTTCGGCTTTTTTGATGGCTTCCCAGTTAGTTAGAACTTCGCCCGAATCGGCTACGATTACTTCACCAAAAACGTGCGGGTGGCGGCGCACTAACTTGTCGCTGATGCCTTCGATAACATCCACGATGTCGAAGCGGCTTTCCTCTTCCGCAATTTGCGCGTGCAAAACCGGCTGCATTAATAAATCGCCCAGTTCCTCGCACAAATGCGCGTCATCGCCTCCGTCTATGGCATCCATTGTTTCGCAGGCTTCTTCGAGTAAATGAGTGCGCAATGTGATGTGGGTTTGTTCCCTGTCCCAGGGACAGCCATCCGGGGCGCGCAGGCGCGCAATAATTTGGGCCAGACGCTCAAATGCCTGGGCGGGCGTTGGTTTGCTCGTAGATTCGGAATTTGTCGGATTCATAATGCAAAGCTACAAATCGAAGGACACAAACGACACGGCACGCGCCTAAAAGCGCGTGCCGCTGGTTGATTGCTTAAAACTTTATTGCGCTGGCGCTTTAGAGGCACCTGTAGCAGGCGCGCCTGTTGTAGCGCCCGGAGGTGCTTCAGGAGATATTGAAGGGGGCGCCGCTTTATATATATCGTTCAGTTGCGCATAAGTAGCATCGCTGATCTGCACTTTGCCGGATTTACGCAAATCAGCAAGCAGCTTGCTTTCACCTTCGCGCGTAAGTGCCGAAATAGCATCGGCATCTGTAGGTGGTGGTGTCATCTGGCCACTCTGCATTGCCATCTGCATCTGCTGTTGGCCTAAATTCTGACGAATCTGTTTGATGGCGTCTTCAAACTTCATATTCGGCGCCGCTGTTTTCTTGAACTCCTGTCGCGCGACTTGTTCAAGCTTGTAATCCATCTCGATCTGCGGCTTAAGTGCTTCGTAGGACGAGTCTTTCTTTTCTACGACGCGTAGAATAGCATAGACGGACGGTTGACCCGGCCCGGCGGTTAATGTAACAACCTTAGAGGTTTCGCCAGCCTTAGTTTTTTCAATAGCCGAGCGAATGGGCGGAGGCACATCGGTGCTGACCGTCATCATCTGGGGGCTTTCCTCGGTGCTGCTCTGGCCCATAACATCTTTTAGTTTCTTTTGCTCATCAACCAGTTGCTTAAAGGTTTTGGTTTTGCCCGACAATTGGCGCTCCATCGCGTCGGCGCGCGCTTTTTGTGAAGAGATCAACATGCCGACATTGGCCCGCAAAGGATAGCGCGTGGCTTTGTTCTTTTCAAACCACTTTTTAACATCGGCTTCGTTAACCTTAATGTCTTTGGTAATAATTTTGTCAATCGCCAGACGGCGCTTGACCTGACGGCGAATGGCCTCGGCCTGTGGGGCAGCTAACTGTAGCATTTCGCCGAACTGCTTGGCCTCCTGAGCGCCCATGCTCTGACGCTGTTTCTCAATAGCGGCCAGCACTTCGGCTTCAGAAACATCGAGACCTTTATTTTTCAACTCCTTCATGACGAGTTCATAATCTATCAATTGTGGCAAGAGCTGATGACCATTAACCGCCTCGGCGTAAGCTTGCAAATCGGCGCGCGTGATAGTAGCGCCGTCCACTGTGGCAATCGCCTGTGACGTGTTTCCGGCGCTGTTGGCCATGCCATCGCCACCGCCGCCAGTGCAACCGGCGAAAAATACTGGTAAAGCCAAAAGCGCCATGCCGCTCAGATTTCTGCCCAGAGCGCGACCGAAATAGAAGTTCATCTGGCGTGGGCATCGCCCCGTTTTGTTGTCCATTGTTATCTTCACGAAAATCCTTTCGCCGGAGGCAAGCTTCACCTGTCCGACTCGTAATTTAAAAATTTAATAAAAACCGGCGCCCCTGTGCATATTGGTTATGCAGAAACGCCGGGTGGTATTACTAACGCCTGATTATGTGCCCTGCTCCTGCAAAATATCGGCGGCGATGTCGAAATTGGCAGCTACTTTTTGCACATCGTCATGATCTTCGAGTAAGTCCATCAATTTCAGCATCTTGCGCGCGTTATCGCCTTCAAGTTGCACGGTTGTGCTGGGCACCAGTTCCACTTCCGCTGATTCAACCCTGATGCCTTTGGCTTCCAGTGCGGCGCGCACGGCTTCAATTTCTTCAGGTGGCGTAGTAATTTCGTAGGTGTCATCCTGCACTTCGAAATCTTCGGCGCCGGCTTCCAAAGCGGTTTCCATAACGCTATCTTCGTTCCAGGTGCCTTCCACCGGCACTTCGATAACGCCTTTACGGGAAAATTGCCACGCGACAGAGCCGTTTTCGCCCAGGCTGCCGCCGGTTTTGGTGAAATAGCTGCGCACATCCGAAACGGTGCGATTGCGATTATCGGTAGCTGTTTCTACCAAAACGGCCACGCCACCCGGCCCGTAGCCTTCGTAGGTAACTTCTTCGTAATTTTCGCCGGCCAGTTCGCCCGTGCCTTTTTGAATGGCGCGCTTGATATTATCCGCCGGCATAGAGTTTTCCTTGGCCTTGCTGACCGCTAAGCGCAAGCGCGGATTGGAATCGGGATTACCGCCTCCGCCCTTGGCCGCGATGGTGATTTCACGCGACAGCCGCGCAAAAACTTTGGCCCGCGCCGCATCCGCCTTGCCTTTGTGCAAGCGGATATTTTTCCATTTACTATGTCCTGCCATAGCTGCTTTGAATCGTTACCTTCCGTTGATTTACGCTGTAAATTCGTGCGGGCACAGTTTAGCAAAGTTGCGTGCCGGAGCCGTTACACCTTAACCGTTGCACCTTGCAGCAAAAAGCCGAACCGGATGGCCGGTTCGGCTTTTTTTTCACGCGGAGGGAGAGGGATTCGAACCCTCGCAGCAGCTTACGCCACTCTACAGGTTTAGCAAACCCGCCTCTTCAGCCTCTTGAGTATCCCTCCAGAATTGTGAAGCATGAATAAGTGACTTCCAAATTATAGCGCAGAAAATGCTTGTAAGGCAAGAGATGACTTTGATCAGGGCTGCGCCGGAGCAACAGAGGCTTTTTCAGATGGCTGAGTGCCCTGATTTGTATTTAGCGTTGACAACTGATTTTTTGCCCTTTGGATGCGTCGTCCAGCATCGGGGTGGTCGCTGAACCAACGGTCGAGCGTGCCACCACTGCGGTCTTCTTTGGCTAAGCGTTCAAGAATAGAAACCATGCCTTTGGGGTCGAATCCGGCGCGCGCCATGCGCTGCATACCCAATAAATCGGCTTCGGTTTCATGAGTGCGCGAATATTTCTGGGTGGTCGCGAAATCGGCCAGGCTGACAATTTGTTGAGCCACATTGGGCAAGCCGACAACAGCGGATAAAACGCCTAAAATGGCGCCGCGCTTGCTGGCTTTGCCATATTGCCGCGCGAAATGATGCTGTTCTGAGTGAGTAATTTCATGTGCTAAAATCGCTGCCAACTCATCCTCGGTCTGGGCGATTTTGCGAATGCCGGTAAATACATAAATGTGGCCGCCCGGCAAAGCAAAAGCGTTGATTTCTCTGCCTTCGACGACTTTAAACGAGTAAGTGAACTCTTTGTCGGAAACTGCCGCTAAGCGGGCACCGACCGAAGAAACCCAGTCAGCGACGGGGCCAGTGACTACGCGCGCCTGAGCGTCAATTTCGCGCGCGGCTTCGTCGCCCATGCGCCGTTCTTTGTCAGGGCCAATCGAAAAAAGACCGGCCTGTGTCGGTGAAGCAGTGAAACCGCTTAATAAAACAGTGCTTAAAAATAGCGCCCGGAAAATGCTTTTTTTATTCTTCATGCGAACTTCCCCTGTGTGCTTCTACTTCGTGCTTCTACTTCGTAACCGAAATGTTGCTAACGCGGCGCAACTGCAATTGTAAAGAGCCATCCCAATCCGCCCAGGTTTCCGTGGGCCGCGTGCGCCCCGCTCTATTGGTAATGGTGCCTTGCGTGTGAAGACGGCCTTTGGCTGTGAGTTCAGCGCGCACTAATTGCCCGTTGGTTGTGTCAAGCCATAGATTGCCGCTGATTTTCTGTCTGGCATCCGCTAAATTGCGGGTTGTGCTGCTGGTTAGTGGCTTTTTGTCTTTATTCGTCGCGTTCTTTTGCGCCGCGTTTTGAGGGAGGCTTTTAGGCGCTTGCTTTTCAAGTTCGCGGGCAGATTCATTTAAGAGCTTGGCTTTAGCGGCATCCACATCGAAACTGCCGTCCAATGCGATGCGATGCGCTTTACGCCCGCCAGTCTCTTCAATACCACGCAAAGTGAAAGTTACTTGCCCGGCACTAAGAGGAGCCGGTGGTTCTTCGGTTTTGTTCTTTGGTGGCAAAGGAATGGCAAGCGGTGCCGTCCATTTATCGCCTTCTTTTATTTCACCCTGCGGCCAAAGAGTGGGCACAGCGCGCAAGACCCAACCTTGCAGTGCTCCCATAAAATCGAAGGGCAAATCTCCCGCAGGTTTTTCCTCTTTGCGCAGTGTGACTACGCTTTCGAGATTGCCTTGCGGCCCCAGACGCAGGGCAAAATTTGGATCGAGAAAGGAGCGATTTGTTAAAACGCTTTCACCCGCCGGCTTGCCGTTCATCAAGGCTTTGGCCAGGCCATCTTTGATGTGGAACTCCATGACTTGCCCAAAGCCCATCGCTCGAATCTGGCTGTCGCCACTGCGTAACACGACGGTGCCAATTCCAGCTTCATCCACGCTGAGCGTGTCAAGCGTAAGCGCGCCATTGCCGCGCACTTTGAAATCAATCGGCAGTCCGGCCCAGGGTTGTGGCGATTCGTCATCATCCAGCAGGGTAAGCGTGCCATTTACAGTTGCATCGTAGCCTAACTGCTGACCCGGCACCCATTTTTGCTGTAAGGTCACGGCGCGTATGGGAAGATGAAGCGCAAACAAGACGAATAGCGCAAAGCTATACGTCCTGTTTAAAGATTTGAACAAAACAAACGAGTAAGATTTCACAGCAGAGATTTCCTTGGCCCAACGCTTTAAGGATAATTGGAATAGCGCGGCGATTGCTCACCGTGTTCCAATGGCGCGGAATAGTTTTCGCTATGACCTATCGTGGCTTCCGGCGTTCCCTGATGTATTTCATGCGCGTTGTGCTCATAATGATTCGCTGGAGAATTTACGCCGCGCAGAGAAGCCGTTCCCATCACGATTTCGGTGCCCATCTGGTAATATTCCGTAGCCGCGTGGCGCAACTCTTCCGAAGTCGAATAGGGAAATGAATAAACTTCCACGCGCACGCCGCGCGCTTTGAGAAAATTCACCAGTTCGACGAAATCGCCATCGCCCGATACAATCGCAACAACGTCCAAACGCTCGCACATCGCTAAAGCATCCAAGGCCAAGCCCATGTCCCAATCGCCTTTGGGCGAGCCGTCGGGACGGTGCTTCAAATCTTTGGCGCGCACTTCAAAAGCATTCGAGCGCAGCATAGTCAGGAAGTTGCTCTGATCAATTTCGGGCGTTTGCACGACATAGGCGATGCTGCGCACAAGCGGGCGACCCCGCGCAATATATTCGCGCAAACGGGAAAAGTTGAGCTTCGAGTTATAAAGATGTTTCGCAGCGTAGAACATATTTTGCACATCTACGAAGATGCCGATACGCTGCTC
>DASWNL010000089.1:0-6515 GCA_036399215.1 Abditibacteriaceae bacterium | reverse complement strand
CGTCTTCAAAGCGCAGGCAAACTTCTTCGCTGTCTTCTACAACATGGCGTGCGGTGAGCACAATTCCGCCTGGGTCAATGACCAACCCGCTACCATGACCATCCGCTAATTTGATGAGAACTGTCGCGGCACGCGCGTGTGCGAGCATCTCTTCCAGAGAAGCGAAAACGGGTGTGCCTGATTTGGGAAGTGATTTAGAAGTTCGTGCTTTAGAAACGGCCTTTGCTGCTTTGGAAACGGCTTTAGCAGTCGCTTTTTGGGTTGTTTGGTCTTTGAGGTTTGCTGACGAAGTTTTTGTTTTTTCGGCTGCCGCTTTTCCTGCCTTGCGTGGTGCGGCGCTTTGCAAGTGGATAGGGCCGTCTATATCCTCAACCCCGGCAGGAGGTGGCGAACATTGAATACCGGCGGCATCCAGCGCCGCCGCCACGCGCCGCACAGTTTGTGCGTTGCGCTTTTGGTAGCCGCAGCGCTTGAGTAAGCGCCGCAAAGTGGTCTTTTGGCCCGTTTCGTCGCTTCGCTCCACTTCTTGCGCGATGCGTTGTGCGACAGCACTCAAATCACCGGAAGGCGCTTTGGAGTTCTGGGTTGTTGTCGCTTTGGGTGTCGGCATGAGAAAGAGGCTCCGCTGAAACCTCGCCATAAGCAAAAGCCGCGCCCAAGCCAGGGATGAAGGCCGGGCGCCCTCTGGGCAGGAGATGAAGGATGAAAAATTAGCGTGCTTTGGCGTTTTTGGCAAGAGTCACAAAAATGGCAATCAATTCGTTGGTTTCCTCGCGTAACTCGCGCACGGTTCCCGGTTCGACAATACCACCTTCAGCCAGCAGTTCAAGCCAGTAATCGGATTCGTCCAATTCTTGCAGGCCACCCTCAATTTTGCTGATGAAATCTGGAGTGGATTTAGCGCGATAGGCTTCTCTGTAGTGCGCTCCTACAGAAGTCCCTGAACGCAACAATTGCTTGCCTAAGATTTGTGCTTCGGTCGTCTTGGGTAGCGTAGTGAAAAGCCGCAGCACGAGCAAGGCATACTTTTTAGTTCGCGTTCGTAGGTCTTCCTCCTTTATCCTTCCGCCTTCATCCTTCCGTAGATGTCTTCAACCCGCACGATGTCGTCTTCGCCCAGATAAGGGCCGGATTGGACTTCGATAAGATGTAAGGGAATGCGTCCGGGGTTGTGCAAGCGGTGCATGGCGCCTAAGGGAATATAGACGGATTCGTTTTCCGAAACCAGACTCACTTCGTCGTTGACAGTCACTTCGGCAGTGCCGCTGACTACAATCCAGTGCTCGGCGCGATGATGATGCATTTGCAGCGACAACTTTTCGCCGGGCTTGACCGTAATGCGCTTAACTTGAAAGCGCTCGCCGCGTTCAACGCCTTCATAACTGCCCCAGGGGCGATAAACATGGCGATGGGTTTGGTGCTCGCCGCGTTTTTCTTTTTGCAGCCATTCGACCACTTTTTTTACATCCTGCGCGTGGTCTTTGTGCGCGACTAAAACGGCATCAGCGGTTTCGGCGATGATGAGGTTTTCCACGCCAACAACAGCCACGAAACGCCGGTCGGCATTCACATAACAGTTGCTCGACTCGTGCAAAAAAGTTTCGCCTCGCGCCACGTTACCGTTCTCGTCTTTAGGCTGATGCTCCCACAGCGCGCTCCACGAGCCGACATCGCTCCAGCCAATATCCGAAGGCACAACCGCCGCGTGCTTAGTCTTTTCCATCAAAGCGTAATCAATGGAAAGCGAAGGGCAGGCGGCAAACGATTCTTCGTGCAAGCGATAAAAATCTAAGTCGCTATAGGCTTTGCTTAAGGATTCCCGGCAATGCGCGAGAATTTCAGGGTGAAAAGTTTCGAGTTCCTCCAACAGCTTTTGCACGGGAAAGACAAACATGCCGCTATTCCACAAATAATCGCCTGATTCGAGGTATTGCTGCGCGGTTGGCGTATCCGGCTTTTCCACAAATCGTGCCACCTGATATGCGCCGTTATCGTTGAGTTGTTCACCACGTTGGATGTAACCATAGCCTGTTTCCGGCGCTGAAGGCACGATGCCAAAAGTCACCAAATGGCCGCGTTTTGCTACTTCAATGGCTTGCGCCGCGCATTCGTGAAACGCTTCAACCTTGGCAATGACATGATCTGAAGCCAGCACCAGCATCAACGCTTGCGGGTCACGTTCGGCCAAATACAGCGCCGCCACGGCAATGGCCGGTGCCGTGTTGCGGCCCAGCGGTTCAAGCATCAAAACCTGCGGTGCCACATCAATTTCGCGCATCTGCTCGGCCACTAAAAAGCGATGCTCATGGTTGCACACCATCAGCGGTTTGGCTAAATCGGACAAGCCTTGCAAGCGCAGCAATGTTTCCTGCAACAGGCTGCGTTCAGAAGTCAGAGCCAGCAGTTGTTTGGGATAAGCCGTGCGCGAAAGCGGCCACAAGCGCGAACCGCTGCCGCCGCTGAGAATTACCGGATGTATCATCAAGGCTCCAGTTTAGGAAGTTTTGTTGTGAATGATGATAACCGATTAGCCAGATTCGTTGTCTTGCTTAACCATTCAAAACCGGCAGAAGTTTTTTGGCGTTCTTGGCGCGGCGCAGCATGGAGTTCTCTTCGGCGTCTTGCGGCTCGCCCCAAAACTGCGCTAAGGTTGGGCCGTGTTTTTCGTGCCGGTCATTCTTAAAGAAGTTGATGATTTCGTGAAACCACACGCGCCGCCCAACGCGGTAATACCACCAGATGCAATCGCGAATGGGCCGGTCGGGATGCGCAAATAAGCGCTTTAGCGAGCGAGGCCGCAATTGCATGGCGATTTCGATAAATTTCACCCACACTGTAACGCGCCAGGGCGCCATGAAGCGCGTGGTTAGAACCTGGTGCTTGTAATCCCATTTCTTGCGGTCAAGCTGTAAAACATGCCGTTCGGCAGCCAAGCGAAAATAAGGCGTCCAACGGTGCGGCGTAACATACATGATTTGAATTTGGTCGGGATCGTAGGCCAGCAATTGCTTCAATCCATGCCAGTAATCACGGTCGGTTTCTTCATCGAAGCCAACAACCCAGGTCGCCATTGAAAGAATGTTATGCTTGCGCAAAAGTTGGATGGCCTGGCGGTCTTTGAGCGGCGTGCCACCTTTGCGAATCTTGAGCAAAGTCGCCTCATCGTAGCTTTCCATGCCCATCAGAAAGCGCGCCACGCCGGCTTTTTTATACAAATGCAGAATATCGGCATCGCGCACAATATCATCAGCGCGCGTCGAGCCGACGATGGTTAAATTCACATCTTCGGCAATCAAGGCTTCCAAAAATTCGCGCCAGGCTTTTTTCGAGCACGTCGGGTTTTCATCGGCGAAGTTCACCACTTCCACGCCCTGTTCGCGCGCAAGCCAGGCCAACTCTTTAGCGAACTTTACCGGATCACGATGACGCCAGCGTGTCCAGAAGCCGCGTTGGCCGCAGTAGTTGCAAAGATGCGGGCATCCCCGCGAAAACTGCACCACAACCGCGCACTTATCGCCCCAATAACTGTAGCGGCTGATGTCGATAAGTTCCCAGCCAACGCGATAATCATCGAGATTTTGAATAACCGGGGCCGGAGGCGTGGCGAAAGCAAGGCCATCTTTGCGAAAGGCCACGCCCGCAACGCTTTCAAGTGAAATGCCGTTCTCCAAAGCGCGCATGACTTGCACGCCGGTTTCCTCGCCTTCGCCGCGCACAATTACGTCAATTTGCGGTTCTTCTTGCAGCACTTCGCGCCAGTGATAAGTTGGAAATACACCGCCATAAACAATCCACGAATCGGGCAAAACTTCGCGCAGGCCGCGCGTGATTTCACTAACGGTAGGATGCGCTGATGTCGAACCCGAATGACCGAGCAAAACAGCATCCGGGTCGAAGTCTTTGGTCTGCTGGATGATTTCTGTGACAGAGAGCGGCCCAAATTCTGCATCAAGCAGGCGAACTTCGTGTCCGGCATCAATTAAAGGGCCGCCAACTGCAAGCAAACCAAGCGGCGGCAAGTGTTCGCGAGGGATGCGGCTGCCAATAGCGGTATGCGGCGGATTAATAAGAAGAATGCGCATGACGACCTCTTTTTGAGAATCATTGTAAGCGCGAAAGCAGCAGCATTCCGCCTCTTGAGGCTCATTCTTTAAACACTTGAGTGCAATTCACAATTTGACCTATGAAACATTCGATTCCCCATCGCCGCTTAGGACGATTGAACCGGCAAGTTAGCGAGTTTGGTCTGGGTTGTGCCCAATTGGCTTCGCATATGTATGGGCGCGAAAACTCCGAAGCCAATGCCATTGCCGTTGTGCAACGTGCCCTGGAACTGGGCATTGATTATCTGGATACCTCGCCCGGTTATGGCGAAAGCGAAGCGCGTTTGGGCAAAGCTCTGCGCGGCGTGCCACGCGAAGCGTATTTCTTAGCCACCAAAACCGGAACCGGCACCCGCCCGCAGGATTATTCACGCGAAGGCACCTTGCGCAGTGTTGAAAAATCGTTGCACTTGCTGGGCACCGATTACTTAGATTTAGTGCAGATTCACGATCCCGATGTCGCGGGTTTCGAGCAGGCTTTAACAACCGGCGGCGCGCTGGAGGCACTTTTAGAACTCAAAGCGCAAAAGGTGATTGGCGGCATTGGTTTGGGCGTGCGTAATCACGATTTCCACCGTCGCGCTATTGCTCATGAAGCATTCGATACTATTCTGACTTATGGCGACTTCAATTTAGTGCATCAATCGGCGCGGGCGGATTTGTTTGAGGCGGCGCGGCAAAATGATAAAGCCATCATTCTTGGTTCATCGGTATTAATGGGCTATCTTACGGATAGGCCGTGGGATGAGCTGTTGCGCGAACATGGCGCAATAGGCCAGGAAAGCGAACTGCAACGCGCCCGGCAGGTGCGGCAATGGGCAGAAGAACACAATCTGAGCGTACTGCACTTAGCGATTCAATATGTCTTGCGCGAAGCACGTCTTAGCACTGTTTTAGTCGGTGGCTCTCGTGTAGATGAGGTAGAGCAAAATGTTAGCGCTGCCACCACGCCCTTGCCGGATGACATATGGCGCCAACTGCAAGAAGATTTGGGAATTGTTTGAAACTACCTGAGTGCCTAAAGAGTAGCCTTTTCGGAGTGTGAAAGTGTTTGTCATTCCCGCGCAGGCGGGAATCCACACAAAAGAGTTGTTTGAAAAGGACGTAACGCATGGATTCCCGCCTGCGCGGGAATGACGGAAATTGCGATATGCAGAAAAATCTCTTTTACTCTTTTATTGAAGAACCCTAATCATAGCCTGTCAATTGGTGCTTGTTGATTTACACTACCGGCATTAGCGGCCTTTCGCCGGTTTACTTGAGTTACTTTTCACGCAAGGGAAATTATGCAACGTAAAGAGTTTTTACGAATCGGCTTGTCGCTGACGGCGCCGCTGGCTCTGGTCATCGGCGCGGCTTTAACGGGTTGTGGTGGCGGCAGTAGCGGCATTGTTAATCCGAACCCGACACCAACCGGCACCCCCGGCCCGACACCGACACCTGGGCCAACACCCACGCCCGTTCCGGCTCCGGCCAATTTAGTTTTTGTTTCCAATGCCGGTTTTAATGTGGACTTGTATTTTCTATCACCGGGCGGCGGCGCACCGCTTCGCCTAACTTCCGATTCGGCCAATGATATTCAACCCAGCCTCTCGCCAGACCGGCGCCTGGTAGCCTATTCATCAACTTTCAATGGCAACCCGGAAATCTATGTCATCAACGTTGCTACGCGCGTGGAAGACCGCCTGACCGAAGATATTGGCGCCACGCCACCGGTGGACGATTCACCGGTCTTTTCGCAGGCTGGAGATCGCATCGCCTGGCGTTCAACGCGCGGCGGCGTTTCCAACATCTGGATCATGCAGGTAACAGGCGCCGCGCAAACGCGCCTGAGCAACGAAGCGGCAGGCGCTTTTGATCCGTTCTGGCATCCCGACGGCACGCGCGTGGGCTACGTGACTACACGTAACGGCGCTCCTCGCATCGTAATTAAAAACGTTGCCGGTGGCGCTGAGCAGGTTTTAGATGTCGGCCCCGGCCCCATTTCGCACCCGCGCTTCAACCGCACCGGTGAGCGCATCGTTTTCAGCAGGGGCGGCCCCACAGCACCGACCTCGCAACTGTTCATCGTGACCGTCAGCAGTGGCGCCATCACTCCCGGCCCCACTGCCGGCACGCGCAACTTTGACCCCAACTGGAGCAGCGACGGCAGCCGCATCATCTGGGCTGCGAGTGGCGGTGTTTCCACAACACCGCAAATCTTCAGTGCCAATCCCGATGGTAGCGGCGTGCAGCGTCTGACCAACAACACCGATTCCAACACTTACCCCTCGGCGGGCGGATAAAAGTTAAAAGCCGTTTGAAAGTCAGCCGACAAGAGAATTTGTCATTCCGAGCGGGCGCCCTCTGGATTTGAAAACATTTCTTGAGCAATAAAAAGGCGGGCCAAATTTAAATTTGGCCCGCCTTTTT
>DASWNL010000088.1:0-10614 GCA_036399215.1 Abditibacteriaceae bacterium | reverse complement strand
GCTGCTTAATGAAGGCCTGAACAATGTCTACCCTGTGTTGGTGGAGCCTGGAAAATCCTTTGCTTTTACTTTGGACTGGACAGGACGTGTCGCTTCGGATGAAGGATTGACGCTCGGCTATGGTTCTCTCCAACTGGAAATGCGCGTTACCGGGCAAAAGACCAAACAGGTTTATACGGCGAGTTCGTTCTATCGGTTGAACCTGCGCGATCTTACGGATAGCATCGACTCGCCCGTGCTGACATTTTATCCTCATCCCCGTTCAGCCTTAGGTGAACGCGGTGTCATTGCCAAAATTGGCACGGTGCGCGGAGAGCAGATTGCGTCCTTGGCTTGTTGGATCGAAGAAGTGCGTGATGGAAAAACGCAACTGCTCGCGTTTTATCGTCTCGGACGGCCCGATAACGCGCAAAGCGTTCGCGCCTGGGTGAGCTATAACGATGTTCATGTCACCTTCGAGCAATACGATTATAAAACTTTGCATAATCATCGCTGGCACGCGATCATCAAAGGTTTTATAGGGCCACTGCAACTTGAAGACGAAGCGCGCAATCAAGATGTGAAGCCTGAGGAAATTGAGGAAGTGAGCTTTAGCTATAACGGAGGCGGCCCACCATTGCCCTGGACGGCGCCCTCTCCACCCGTGATCATCCGGCGCATTGGGGAGAAGAACTCTTACAACAACATCGTGCTCTATGGCTTAGCTGAGTGGATATTGCAAAAAGGCTTCTTCGATATGGCCGATGAATATGGCGTATTCGGCGCCGATGCGCCATCCTCGCAAGTGAGTGTGGTGCGTGCCGGAAAACGTAAAGTTGTAGTGTTTCGCCAGACCAGCGACAAGCGCGTTTGGGAAATGGAGATGATGATTCGCGGCGCCATAGCTAAAATTCAACATCAAGCTCAGCACCAAGAAACTCAACGCAAAGCGCGCCAGCAAACTGATGCTGCGCGAAATTGAAATCTATTAAAGCGAAAAACGCGCGATTTAAAACACGCTCTTATGCACAGACCCAATAAGCCTATATATGCGTGTATTTTCGTGAATTAAAATGCGCGTTTTACTTTGCTTGTTCGCGGTTTATGCCCTTGCTCTAACCATTGTCTTTGGCGTGCGTGGCAATTTGCGTCGTAAGATTTCCTTCTGGCTTCCTCCCTTAGCCCTACTGACTTTATTACTTCTGGGGCCGTTGTTTTCGCCGGTTGAGCGATTGATTCTGGCGACGGTTTTGATGATTGGACTCATCAAATGCGCGGTTGCCTTGCGCCGTTCAAGTGAAGAGTTGTTGCTGTTTTCGCGTCTGGGGTTACTGTTATATTTCTTCGCCTGGCCGGGCATGGAGATGGGCGCTTTCAAAAAGCGCGTGTCTCGCGGCGCTGAATGGACGCCGGATGACCAGTGGCGAGCGCAAGGCTTGTTTCGCGGCGCGGCGACTTTTGTTTTGGGCGTGGCCTCGCTTGTTGCTCTGAGTTGGTTTGCGCCGCATCTACATCGAGATTTTCTGGGATGGACGATGATTTTTGCCCTGCTGGCAACGGTGCATTTTGGCATTGGTGAAGTGCTGCCCTGGCTACTGCGGCAGATTGGTTTTATCGTTAAGCCCCTGTTTCGCGCGCCTTTGCTCAGCGAATCTTTGGAAGATTTCTGGTCGCGCCGCTGGAATCTGGCCTTTGTTGAAATGGATAAAATTCTGTTTCTGCGACCGCTTCATCAAAAGTTGGGGCCGCGTGGCGCGTTGTTTGGCGTTTTCGTCATCTCCGGCATTTTGCATGAAATGGGCCTGTCCTATCCGGCAAACGGCGGGTGGGGCGGGCCGCTGCTTTATTTCTTATTGCAAGGTGCGTTGGTGAGCTTTGTCAGAACGAAAAACCGCCTCATGACGTGGCTTATAGTTTTGCTTCCGTTGCCGCTTTTATTTCATGCGCCGTTTCGGGAAGCCTTAATTTTGCCGTTAGCATTTTGGCTGCATGATTTGTTGCATCAGCGTTCGTTCGACTGGTATTTGCATGGCGCTTTATGGCTGGGTTGTGCCGCGCACTTTTGTATTCTGGGAGCAAGTTTTAATGTGCCTCGCCAATTGAAATGGCACGAAGATTTCGCCGTCTTGTCGCGCTTTAATCGCAAGATATTCTGGACATACGGCGCTTTTATCGTTGGCGTAATTATTTCGTTTGGTCTACTGAGTGGTTTTTTGCACCACGAGTTATTTCGCGGTGAACGTGCCGCCGTTGGCCTTTCGCTTTTTATCGGAAGCTTATGGATGGCACGGGTGCTGACTGATTTATTCTATTTCGATCACGATGATTGGCCGCATGGGTGGCAATTTGAATTGGGCCACGTTATGCTGACTTTCACCTTCGTTTGCTTAAGCGTTTTATTTGGGTTGGTCGTGCCTTTACATGCCTGGTGGCTTTACTCACACGCTCCATGACGCCGCTGATTCAAATTCAAAATCTCGACAAAGCCTTCGGCAATGTGCAGGCTTTGAGCGGTGTGTCATTCGATATTCTGCCCGGTGAAATTCATGCTTTGGTGGGCGAAAACGGCGCGGGCAAAAGCACGCTCATCAAAAGCCTGGGCGGTGCCCATGAGCCATCAGGCGGGCAGATTCTGGTAGAAGGCCAACCACTTATGCCGGGCGTGGCGGCCAGCGAAGCGGCGGGAATTGGCATCATTCACCAGGAATCAACGGCGTTTGGCGACCTGGGTGCCGAAGATAACATTTTTGTGGGCCGCGAACTGCGCCGCGTGAGCGGCTTGCTGCTTGATCGCCCACAAATGCGACGAACCACACAAGAGTTGTTGAATCAACTGGGTGAAAACTTCGACACTCGATGCCCGGTTGGACGCCTCAGCATAGCACAACGTCAGATGGTCGGCTTCGCCCGCGCTTTGCTGCACCAGAACAAACTTTTGATTTTGGATGAGCCAACGGCTTCGCTTTCCGAACGCGAATGTCAGGCGTTGTTTGCCACGCTGCGCCGTTTGAAAAGCGCAGGTGTGGCTTCTCTCTATGTAAGTCATCGCTTAGATGAGATATTTGCTTTAGCAGATCATGTTACCGTTTTGCGCGATGGGGCGCACGTTGCCACCAGAGATGTTAAAGAAATGGATAAAGCCGAATTAATTCGCTTAATGGTTGGGCGCGATGTGCTTGAAGAATACCAGCCTCGTGACACGGTGGGCGAAGCTATTTTGCAAGTGGATAATTTAAGCGGCGGCGCTTTTCGCAATATCAATTTTCAAGTGCGCGCGGGGGAAATTGTAGGTCTGGCGGGTTTAGTTGGCGCAGGCCGCAGTGAAGTAGCGCGGGCCATTTTCGGTATAGACGATTATATGGGCGGTAGCGTGAAGATTAAGGGCAAAGTTTTGCCGAAAAACAGTGTGCAGATAGCTGCCACGCGCGGCTTGGCTCTTGTGCCTGAAGATCGTCAACATCAAGGCTTGATTTTGCCGATGAGCGTGGGCGAAAACTTATCGCTTGCTGTTTTGAAGGCGTTGTCAAGCACGTTGGGACGTAACCGTGCTAAAGAGAAGTCTCTCATCCAACAATTGATGGCCGAATTAGCCGTCAAGGCGGCGAATACTGATATAGCAGCACAATCATTATCAGGCGGCAATCAACAAAAACTGGTGCTTGGAAAATGGCTGGCGACGCAACCCAAAGTTTTGATTCTTGATGAGCCGACACGCGGCGTGGATGTCGGTGCGCGGGCCGAGGTTTATCGTCTGATTCGAGGCCTGGCGAGTGGCGGTTTAGCAACTTTAGTTGTCTCTTCGGACTTGCCGGAGATTCTGGCTTTGTGCGACCGCATTTTGGTGATGCGCGAAGGCGAAATTTCCGGCGAATTATTGAGAAGCGAAGCCACGTCAGAGAAGATTTTACAACTCGCTCTGCCGAAAAAATAAAATCCAATTATGATTATCGCGCAACGAATTTTTCAACAACGGGAATACGCTGTCGCGCTGCTTTTAGGGCTTTCGATTTTAGGCGTGACACTGATTAATCCGGCTTTTGCAACGGGCGAAAACCTGCGTGACGTTTTGATAAAAGTTGTGCCTTTCGTCATCATGGCGTGCGGGCTGACGTTTGTGATTTTACTGGGCGAAATTGATATTTCGGTTGGCTCTCTGTATGGCCTCTGCGCCGTAATCATGGGGCTTTTGGCCTCTACGGAAAGAATGGCGCAGCCGGTTGCTTTAGCTGTTGCGGCGGCGTTGGGGTTGGGTGCTTTGGTGGGCTTTATTAACGGCGCTTTGATAGTATGGGGACGAGTGCCTTCAATTATCACGACACTGGGAATGCTAACCGCGCTGCAAGGCGTCACGATCATGCTCATGGGCGGCAGCAGTATCAAAGACTTGCCGCCGGGCTTGCGCTTTTGGGGCACAGGGCAATTCTTAGGCATCCCCGTCCCGCTCTGGGTAGCGTTCTTTGTCTTGATCGTTTGTGCCTTGTTAGCTACCCAAACGCCGTTGGGACGGCGCATTTATGCAGCGGGCAGCAATCCGCACGCCGCAGAGTTAGCAGGTCTATCTGTCCGTAACTTGAAACTGTTCGCTTTCACTTTCACCGGGTTGTTAACGGGGTTAGCCACATTAGTCAGCGTGCCGGTTTTGGATGTAATCGAAAACAGCGTGGGACGCGGCTATGAACTGACCGTGGTGACCGCTGTAGTTGTTGGTGGCGCGGCTTTGCGCGGTGGGCGCGGCACTATTGCCGGCTCTCTGCTGGCGGCGTTGTTGCTTGGCATGATCAGCACAGCGCTTATTTTTTTGAAGTTGGGCGAAACCGTTACTTACTGGGAGCGCGCCATTCAAGGCGGCTTTATTCTGTTAGCCGTTTTAGCCGACCATGTAGCGCGGCGTGGAGAACACGCTTGAAAAACGATTACAAAAAGTGGCTGCGTCATGAAGCGGTGCTGCTCATTTTATTAGGGGCGCTTTTGATTTACGCCCAGGTGACCGAGCCGGATTTTCTTATACCATCCACTCAAATCAAGTTGCTGGATAACTTATGGCAATTGGCGATCTTGGCCGTCCCCATGACGCTCATTATTTTGGCGGGAGGCATTGACCTTTCAGTCGGTTCTATCATGGCGCTGTGTGCCGTCGTGATAGGATTGACTTTTGAAAGAGGCATTTCCCCATTTGTTGGTGCGCTGCTGGCTTTGCTTTGCGGCCTGGCAGCGGGCGCTTTAAATGGTTGGTTTGTAGCGCGCGTGCGTGTGCATCCCTTGTTGGTTACTTTAGCGACTTTGGCGGCGTTTAGGGGCGTTGCCGAAGGTATCAGCCAGGCACGTCCCATTTCAGGATTCCCTGAAAACTTTCGCCATTTCTTCGGCGGGATGACGCCACCTCTCTGCTTTGCCGTTGCGGCTGTTGCGGCCATCTATTTTTTGAATCATAGGCCGGGCGGCGTGTGGCTGCGCGCCATTGGACACAATGAAACAGGGGCACGCTTTTCGGCCCTGCCGGTCGAGTCTTTAAAATTGAAGTTATATGCCTGGTCGGGCTTAGCGGCCAGTGTGGCGGCGATTGCCTATGTGGCGCGGCGCAATACGGCTAAGGCCGATATTGGAACGGGCATCGAATTGGATGCCATTACTGCTGTCGTGTTAGGCGGCACCAGCATTTTTGGGGGGCGCGGCCATGTGTGGGGCACACTTTTGGGTTTACTGCTTATTCATGAGACGCGCGAATTTGTGAGTTGGCATTGGTCACGTAATGAGTTGAATCTGGTTGTCTTAGGCGTATTACTCATTTTGTCCGTGCTTCTCCATCGTTTATCAGGCGAGGAAAAATAGATGTGCTCTTTCCATGCAAAGTATTGGCTTTTGGTCTGCTGTCTTTTTGCGTTTCGTGGCATGGCCCAGGAAGCCGGAAGGGAAGCCGCGAAAGAAGCGCCGCCGATCAAACACACTTTTGTTTTTCAGGCGGACAGGCAGTGGAAATCGGTTGCTGTTGCCGGCACTTTTAACGGTTGGAATAAGAATGCGAACTCTTTAAACCGCGATGCCGATGGCCACACCTGGCGTGTCACGCTGCCTCTGAATTACGGCAAGTATTTTTACAAGTTTGTGCTTGATGATGAGCAATGGATTGTTGACCCAAAAGCCGCGCGTCAGGAAAACGATGGCAGCGGCAACCTTAACTCAGTTTTGCTGATTGCTCCGCCCGATTATAAAACGCCAGCTAATCCCAACGATGGTAAAACAGCAGTAAGCGCGTTTAAACATCAACATCTCGTGCCGTATTTGAATTATGATCGTGGAAAATTGATCATCTCCTTGCGAACGCGTCCCCATGATCTTCGCCAAATATATCTCATTACGGCAGCCCGCCGTTATTTGATGAGATTGATAAAAAGCGATGACCTTTACGCTTTTTATCAATGCGAAATAGCATGGGATCGCAAGCAAAACCTGTCTTACAACTTTGAATTATGGGATGGCAAAAAGAAGCTGCTCTTTGGTGCCAACGGCCTGGCTGCTCCTTATCGTTCCTTTCAAATTATCGCTAAGAACTTTGTGCCTTTTCAGGTGCCCGACTGGGTCGAGCGCACGGTTTTCTATCAGATTTTTCCTGACCGTTTTGAAAACGGTGACAAGGCCAACGACCCGCCGGATGTTGTGGCCTGGAACACGAAGCCACAATGGTTCAATCGCTTCGGTGGCGATGTGGCCGGCGTGCGGAAGCGCCTGCCTTATTTAAAAGAATTGGGCATCTCCAGCGTGTATTTCAATCCGGTCTTTCAATCGCCTTCCAATCATCGCTATGATGCCGAAGATTTCAAGAAAATTGATCCACAATTCGGCACCAATGCCGAGTTCGTGGCTTTAACCCGCGAGTTACAGGCCAGCGGCATTCGCACTGTTATGGATTTTGTTTTCAATCACACGGCAACCACATTTCCGGCTTTTGTGGACGTGCGGCAAAAAGGTGAGGCATCGGCGTATAAAAACTGGTATTTCATCAAGTCCTATCCCGTGCGCGTGCAAAATAATCCTAATTATGTGGCCTGGAACAACTATCAATCCATGCCCAAGTTGAATCTGTTGAATCCGGCAACGAGCGAAGCGATGCTGCAACTGGTTGACTTTTGGAAAGAGCAAGTGCCTTTGGCGGGCCTGCGTTTGGATGTGGCGAATGAAGTGGACATGCGCTTCTGGCGTAAATTGCGTGGGCGCGCGAAAAACCTGGATTCGCAGATGTGGATTGTTGGTGAAGTGTGGGGCGACGGCGCGCCGTGGCTGGGTGGCGACCAGTGGGATTCGGTGATGAATTATCAGTTCCGCGATGCCTGCATTGGCTTTTTCGCGGAGGATAAAACATCGCCTTCACAGTTCGCGCGTCGTTTGATGGAAATCCATCAAAGCTACTTGCCACAAGTCTCGCGCAACATGATGAACCTCTTGTCTAGTCACGACACGCCGCGTTTTTTAACGCTCTGCAAAGACGATGTGAAACTGCACCAATTGGCGGCGACAGTTCAATTCACCTGGATTGGCGCGCCTTCGATTTATTATGGTGAAGAGCTTGGAATGCCGGGTGGCGCTGACCCCGATAATCGGCGCGGAATGCAATGGGAAAAGGCCACGCCCGATAACGAAATGCTGCGCCATTATAAGAAGTTGATTCAAATTCGCAATAGTAATCGAGCTTTGCAATCGGGCGAGCCTTCCATTCTATTGGCAAATGACAAAGCGAAAACCATAGCTTACGCCCGGATTTTGGATGGTAACATAGCGATTGTAGCTCTGAATCGTTCATCTCAGCCACAAACTTTAGAAATCCGCTTGCCCGACTCTGCAAACACCAAAAAAGCAAAAACGAAAGTCTTTATAGATGCCCTAAATCAAAAGCGTGCATTATCAGTTAATGGCAAGCTAAAGATTCAATTGGCGCCATTGAGCGCGGCGGTTTTGCTGGCCAAGTAATAGGTGGTTTCAGGGAAGCAAGGGCCTCGTTAAGGATTGGCCCCTCACCCTATCTCCTGCCCAGAGGGCAGGAGATAGGGTGAGGGGATATTATCATGCACATTCGCTATAACCAAGAATTCGAGCATCGCCTTAAAGCTGGTTTTATCGGCTGCGGAAGTCACGCGTTTCGCAATGTGGCGCCATGTTTTCAGTTCGCCCCGGTGCAATTAGTAGCAGCGTGTGACCTTCAATTGAAACAGGCCCAAAGCTTTCGCATTTTTGGCGCCGAGCGTTTTTATACCGATCATCGCGCCATGCTCGAAACGGAAAAATTAGATGTTGTTTTTATCGTGACGAACTACGATGAACAGGGCCATCCGCGTTATCCGGCAATAGCACAGGATGCGTTAGCGGCGGGCGCTCATGTTTGGATAGAAAAGCCGCCGGCGGCTTCTTCTGAGGAAATACTCGCTTTGATAAACGCGTCCCAGACCGCTCATCGCCATGTCGGTGTGGGATTCAAGAAGATGTTTTTTCCGGCCAACCAAAAGGCCAAAGAGATTATTTCGCGCCCGCAATTTGGCCGCGTGTCTTCGATTACCGCGCGCTATCCGCAAAGTTTGCCGCCTCTGGAAGCGCGCAGCGATGACCGCAAAATGATAGGTTTTCTCGATCATGTGGTGCATCCCCATTCACTGTTGCGCTTGTTGGGTGGCGACCTTGAATGGCTATTTGCAAACCGGCACGAGAACGGTGCGGCGATGGTGTCGCTGCGCTTCAAAAACGGCATCGTGGGTAATTTGCATTTCGCGAACGGCCAAGCCGGGCACTCGCATTTCGAGCACACCGAAGTTGTTGGCGAAGGTGAAAACGTCGTGATTGAAAACAATCTGCGCGTGCGCTATTTTCGCAAAGGTTCTGGCCCGGCTTATGGGCGCGAAGGCACTTACTTTGGCGCCGATGAAAGTGCGCCACTTTGCTGGGAGCCGGAGTTTTCTTTAGGGCAGTTGCATAACAAAGGCTTGTTTTTGTTGGGCTACGCGCCGGAGATTATCCATTTCACGACGCACCTGTTGGAAAATAAAGGCCCGGAACTCGGCACATTGCAGGACGCGCTGGAAATTCTCAAAATATACGAAGCCTACCGCAAACCCGACGGAGTTGTCCAATACATCAATTGAAAATCAAGGAGCCATAATGCGTCCAATTTTTCGGGTCGTTCCCGCTGTCTTTTTGCTGGGCATAGCGGGTTGTAATAGCAACTCTTCAACGCCAACCTCAACAAATACCTCGACTTCCGAATCTGCTGCGAATGGTTCACCTCCACCGGTAACAGTTACCAGTGGCGAGAAGATCAGCATTGCTTTGTTGCCTAAGATAAAGGGCATCGCGTATTTCACGTCCTGTGCCAAAGGTGCTGAAGAAGCGGCTAAAGAACTCGGTGACGTGGAAGTGATTTACGATGGCCCGACGGATGGCTCGCCGGAAAAAGCCGCCGAGATGATCGAGAAATGGACGCTTAAAGGCGTGGATGCCATCGCGGTTGCGCCCAATGATCCACAAGTTTTGGCACCCGCCATGAAAGCCGCTAAAGAAGCAGGGATTAAGGTATTAACCTGGGATGCCGACGGCGAAAAAGACGCGCGTGAATGGTTTGTCAATCAAGCATCTGCCGTGCAAATTGCCAACGCTTTGGTGGATACGATGGCCAAAGACAGCGGCGGCAAAGGCAAATTTGCCATAATCACCGCGACTTTAACCGCTGCCAATCAGAATGAATGGATGAAGCACATGAAAGTGCGCTTGAAAAAGTATCCAGAGATGCAACTGGTAGCGACAAAGCCCTCTAATGAAGACCAGAAATTAGCTTTTTCTACCGCGCAGGATTTGATGAAAGCCTATCCCGATTTGAAAGGCATCTGGGGTATTAGCAGCGTGTCGTTTCCCGGTGCTGCCGAAGCCGTAAAACAAGCAGGCAAAAACGGCAAAGTTTTCGTCACCGGCCTCTCCACGCCCAACAACATGAAAACCTACGTCAAAGGCGGCACGGTGAAATCGGTGGTGTTGTGGAATACGATGGACTTAGGCTATCTGACGATTCACGCCGCGCGGGCCGCGGTCAAAGGTGATTTGAAAAGTGGCGCTAAAACCTTCAAAGCTAATCGCCTGGGTGACAGAAAAATCGTTGACGATAACATCCTGCTTGGCGACATTTTGATCTTCACCAAAGAGAACATTGATAAATACGATTTTTGATAGTCTTTGGAAGTGCCTCATTCTTCGCGGGCGCCCTCTGGGCAGGACTCAGAATGACGGATCAGTGAAGTCTTACATTAGATTTGAATATAGAAATCTTTATCTTCACCTACTGAAACGTCCACCTTTTTGATGGTCGGAAATTGCAGCAAAGATTTGATACTTGATTTTTTCTCAGCACACCAAATCGGCTGGCAAAGCCATAAACATGACAAGCCCAGCAAAAATAGACATAGCTCCTTCATGGGTATGCCTACCTTTTAAATTTCACTCTCCGGCACGAAAACATTCAATGCCGCCGGAAGAATTTTAATTTCAACGGGCGTTGTGGCCCAGGCGTCGCCATCCAGTTGCACGGGGACAGGTGGGGTGCTTTCAACGGTCACGCCGGAGGATTGCCAGTATTGGGCAATACCGCGCTCAATATGCTGGCCC
>DASWNL010000087.1:0-2057 GCA_036399215.1 Abditibacteriaceae bacterium | reverse complement strand
GGCCCTGGTTCAGCTTCAAAGCATCGGGATGGTCACGCATCGGATGAACGCCGTCAATGGTGAAGTCAGGATGATGCCAGTCAATCAGCGAATAGTAAAAACCAACGCGCAAGCCTTCACTTCGCATGGCTTCGACAAGCGGCGTTAGCAAGTCCTTGCCATAAGGCGTGTTGGTCACTTTATAATCGGTGAACTGGCTGTCCCACAGGCAAAAGCCTTCGTGATGTTTGGCGGTAATCACAAAGTATTTCATGCCCGCTTCGCGTGCGGCGCGTGCCCAGGCTTGTGGGTCGTAAAGGTCAGGATCGAAGAAATGGAAATATTTCTGATAATCCTCATCGGTGATGCGCTCGTAATTTTTCACCCATTCGTGGCGGGCCGGCAGGGCGTAAAGGCCCCAGTGAATAAACATTCCGAAGCGGTCGTGAACGAACCAGGCAGTATCGCCTTTAGTCGGTGCGGGCTTGAGCATGAAATTTCCTTTGTGATAGTTGAACTTCTTTTGGATTTCGTTTGGCGTAGGGCGAAGATTAATTGATGCCAACTCTCACGTCAAGAGCGCGTTTTGCATGGTTTGGGCGAACGATAATCATTGAACTAAAAGCAAATGCCAGAAGTGATGAATCGCTTCGGGCGTTTGCCTTTGGTTCGCTTCCATGCTTCAAACACTGTAAAATTTGGAGCGATGCAACTTCAAAACCTCGCTTTACTTTTCGCACTAACGACGCCACTTTTGGCTCAAGCACCACAGACTCCCGATAAAGTCGTGCCACGACAAGGCGTGCCTTCGCCCTTGCCGACTGTCGAAACGCTTTTGACCTGGTTGCAAAGCACAGACAGCCGCGTTCGTGCGAGAGCACAGGCGCAATTGCCGGAGGCGCTTTCGTGGCCCGGCGAAAAAACCATCGAAACGCGCGATAAGCAGTGGGGACGCCAACTCTATGGCAAGCCCGCTAACCCGGCGCACGATTATGAATGGCTATACCGCCGCATTCTGATTCTACTGGCGCATCACGGCGCCAAAGCGCAAACAGCCGTGCCGGTTTTACTCGATTGGCGCGGGGCCGGGCCAGGCGAAGGCGCGCCACCAATGCCGGGGCTACCTTCATCTGGTGAGGAAATCGCGCGCGATAATACCGCCATTAAATTGCCGCCGCCGCCCCGGCGCAGCGGCACGGCGTTTTATGCCCTCACTTTCATCGCGCCCGATGATCCGCGCGTGATTGACGTGCTTTTAGCTGAATGGCAAGGGGCAAATAACGAAGCCGCTCGTGCCTTAAATCGCTTAGGCGCGCGCGACTCCATTCTCAAAGGCTTGCGTCGCCGTCCGGCGGATTATTTAGGCATGGACGCTGTAGCACTACTCGCGAAATTCGGCCCGAAAGCGCGCGATTTTGTGCCACAAGTCGTGCCCTATTTGGGCGAGGAGAGTGATGAATCGGCGCGCATCGCCATGCTCACACTATCCAAAATCGGCGTCACCACAACAGAGATCGAAAGCGCGCTGGTAGAGAAGTTAAAAGACGAAGACCCGGTTTTGCAAAGCAGCGCGTTTTATGGTTTGGTGCGCTTTGCACGCAACAAACCTCGTCTTCCCGCGCCCGAAGCGTTGAAAACTCTGGACAACTGGAAAACTGCCGCGCCGATGAATTTAGCGCGTGCTTTTGTCGCGCTTTCACAAACCGCACCCACTACAGAAGCTCTTACAATTTATACCCGCGTGGCGCGCCAAACATTACCCGATTATTTTGCCGATCAATTTTGGTCGCTTGTCGAAAAAAGTGGCCCCGGACAACACGCGCCCTTAGTGCAGGCACTGCTTGAACGTCATCGCGCTTCGCTTTCGGCTTTGCGGCCCGGCGATAAAGCGGCGCTTACAATCTTGCAACAGGCTCTCAGTCATCCCAAATGGGAGATCAAAGTAGCCGCTTTGGCCGGGCTGGTAAAACTGGGCGAAACCGCCCAATCCCTGCGCCCGGCGATGGAAAAAGTTTTCATCGCCAGCATCAACGACCCGCAAGCCCTAAGTCATCGGCCCCGGCTTTTAGAAAGTGCGC
>DASWNL010000086.1:0-2899 GCA_036399215.1 Abditibacteriaceae bacterium | reverse complement strand
GAGTTTAGAGAATTGTTTGTCAAAATGGCTCGCAGCGCTCTGATATGGGTATAATGAATCTACAACCGGTTGTAGGTTTATTATTCATTATGCTGAAGGCCACACGTAAGACTGTCACCCTGCGCGATGTCGCTGCCTTAGCCGGCATTGATAAAGCCACGGCTTCACGGGCGCTCAGTGGCAAAGGCTACATGTCACCGCAAACGCGCGATGCGGCACTTAAGGCCGCGCAGGAGCTGGGGTTTCAGCCCGACCTACGCGCTCAGCACTTAGCGCAGGGGCGCAATCACAATATCATCGCTCTTTTACCAGACAACGATTTAGGCGTGCTCACACAGCAGGCCATTTTCATCGAACACCGTTTGGACGAGTTGAACTTCGAGATTCAAATTCACAATGTGCCCCGCTGGGTCAACCACTTTGAGGAGAGGCAGGTCGCTTTAGTCAACAAGGTGCGAAGGCAGCGGCCTGGGGCCATCATTGCCAATTCTGCGGTTGTGCCGGGAGTTCTTCATGAACTGCGGCTTTTCATGCAGGAGGGCGGCGCCGTCATCGGTTATGGAGCAAAGATGGACTTGGAATGCGATCAGGTGTCTTTTGATTCCGGGCATCGCGCTTATCTTGCGACGCGTCATCTTCTTGAATTAGGGCATCGAGAACTGGGCTTCTGCTTTCATGGGTCGATTCAACAAGATTCAAAAGAACTGATCGGATTCGCGCGCGCCATGAAAGAGTTTGGCGCACCAGTTCGGAAGAAGTGGCTGTTTGGTGGTGGGAATTACGAGGAAGGTGGAGCGCGTCTGGCGGACGCCTTTTTGAAGTGGCCCCACAAACCAAGCGGGCTGTGCATTATCAATGATGTTTCGGCCTCGACCTTCGTCACAACCTTACATCGAAACGGCCTCCGTGTGCCGGATGATGTCAGCGTTGTCGGATTTGATGATGCTCCGGCAGCACGCTACGCTCTTGTGCCGCTGACAACCATTAGCTATCCGCTGGAAACCATTGGCCGCCATGTCGTGGAGTTCACTCAAAGCCGCCTCAAAGGTTATGATGGGCCGGCACGCACAATCGCTGTGCAAAGCGAACTGGTTACACGCAGCAGCACGGCTCCCTACGGACGCAAAACCTACCAAAACACAGCAGGAGCGACTCAGCGCATTGTCAATTGAGAGATTTTTCACCCCAAAGGGCAACAGCCCGTCTCAACCTTGGTATTCCTTATGAAACGTAAACATTTTCTTTCTATGCCGTTGCTCATGGCGACGCTTCTCTGTGTGATGCCGGGGACGAAAGCCGCCGCGCAAGACCAGACCATTTTGCCGCAGGGCACTTTTGAACTGCCGGGTGTCAATGGCAAGCCTGCCGGCTGGCAAATACAGTCGCCTGAGACAACGACTCTGGTAGGCGACGCGAAGAATCATTGGGTGCAATTGCGCGATGGCGCGGTCATGATGCACTTTCTCAAGCTGGCGCCCGAATGGAACAAATTGGTGATCTCGGCGCGCTTCAAACTCTCGAATTTCGAGAAAGGGCCTTTAGCCTGGCACGGCGGGCGCATCGGTCTGCGCTTTGTGGACGACAAGAACCAGATGGTCGGCGACTATCCTCCGTCACTTGCCGTGGTGGGCAACACCGATTGGGTCACCAAAGAAGTCTTGATTGATATTCCCGCAGGCGCCACACAACTTCAGCTTGATCCCGGATTGTGGGGGTCGAAAGGGTTGCTCGAAATCGACGACATCCTCGTCAAAGCCTCAACAGAAACGGCTAACATTGTGCCCAGCGCTGATGCGCCGTGGCCGACAAGCGTCAAAGCAATTTGGGGCAGTGAACGGGTTGAAGTCCAGAGTTCCAAACGGGCGCGCGTTAGTCTCAACGGTGCATGGAAATTCTCGCCAGCCCAAACTGTTCGGGGTCAAGCCAACACCGCGCCAGAAAAGGGTTGGGGCTATATTCAAGTGCCGGGTAACTGGCGGCGCAATCAGGATCTAATCGCGCGAGGCACTGGCCCACAGTGGACAGGTCTCGACACAAGCAAGCTCTCCGGCGCGTGGTATGAGCGCCGTATTAAGATTCCCGCCGACTGGAATGGCAGCCATATCTCCATTGATTTCGAACGTGTCAGCACCGACGCTACCTTCTGGGTCAATGACAAGCCCGCCGGAAAAGTGAACTGGCCTGAAGGTGAACTCGATATTACGAATCTGGTGAAGCCTGGCGAAGAAGCCACGCTGCGCGCGTTTGTGGTGGCGACCATTGATGAGGGTGAAGCCATTGTCATGATGGGCACAGCACCCGGCCAGAACTGGACAGCGAAAAAAGAATTGCATTCGGGCGGCATCGTGGGCAACGTGACTCTGCAGCGTCGTCCGCGCGGCGCTTACGTTAGCGATGTCTTTGTGCAACCGAGTATTCGTAAGAAGCAACTGGGCGTGGATTTCGAATTGTCAGGTGTGACGCAAGCCGGGCCGGTTGAACTGGTCGCCAGCCTGCGCGATGAAAACGGCAAGGAAGAAAAGCGCTTTACCCAAACCGTCAATGTGCAGGCGACGCCGACGCAGCGCGTGCAAGCGAGTTGGTCATGGGACAACCCGCGCTTGTGGGATGTTGACCAGCCCAATCTTTACAATCTGCATTTAGGCACCAAAGGCGTGGGCGTGGACGATGAGCCAGTTACCCGGTTTGGATTTCGCGAGACATGGATTCAAGGCCGCGACGTGTTCCTCAACGGCACGCCGTTTCGCATCCGTCCAACCTTGATGGGTTCGGGCGCAGCCGGTCTGGGTAGCGTCAGCATCAAAGAAGCGCGCGAACTGGGTTACAACTTCGGCGAACTGTGGCCAGAGAATACTGAAGAGCGCAGTCGGGATGCAGCGCACACCAGTTGGTATGAGAT
>DASWNL010000085.1:0-8288 GCA_036399215.1 Abditibacteriaceae bacterium | reverse complement strand
CAACACCGCTATAAAAACGCAGTCTGGGCAGGGCGCGCCAGTAGCCCTCAATCCGCAGGCTTTCCGCGCCGCCAATGCCGCGCCCGGCACCAAAGTTGGCAAACGGCGGTGCTACGGGATGACCCAGGGGAGCACCGCGATAATAGTAGTTGTAATCAGGGTCGCCCAACAGGTCTAAATAGGTCCTGCCTTGCAAATTACTGTATTCACCATAAAGCCCCAATTTGGTGGGGTCTTTAGGGGTAAAAATGTGCGCGCCGATAAGCGTTCCGAAACGGTTCCGCACTCTGTTACGGTTGTTTACGCCAATATCGTCTATCAAAAACTCACCATAACCGCGCACGCCACGCGCCACACTGCTTTCAATGTAAGCGCTGGCGTTGTAGTTGGTAGTGTCCGTCCCGCCCTGCAAGCGATCCGCTAAAAAGAGCGGCACTGGAGTAAAAGAGGCAATGAATAGGGTCGGATCAACGGTTTGCGTTGGCTCAAGCACGCTTTCAATAAAACCTATGCGCGACTGAGAACCGATGTTCACATAAGTGTTCTTGGTATAAAGCGAGCGCTTACTGCCGCCCGGCCCCGTTCCAAGCGGTGCATAGAGACTTTCGATTGCATAGGAACCGCGCTTGAAAGTCGTTTTCAGCATATTCAGCGGCCCGGCTGTGTCGCCCAGAACCAGAGTGCCGAAATGGCCCGGCCCCATCCAGACTTCATCGCGTCCAGCCTCGATTTTCAGGCCGCGCAAAAGTTTGTCGGCATCGTAAGACAGCAGGGCGCGTCGCACGGAGAAACTGCGCGAATTTACACCGCGAATCGGGTCACTGCCTGTATCTACAGAACCCAAAAAGCTAAGTTTGCCTGACCGTGCCCACAAATTGGTGCGCGTATCAAAGCCGCTACGCGTGCGCGGCCCGCCCTGACGTTCACTAAAGGGCAGGAGGAAACCAGCTATGTCATCGCCACCAGTCAAGGTAGCGCGCTGCTGGCCTGAAACACCAAATTCAAAACCGTTGCTTCGGGCAAATGCCGAAAGCGTTTCATCGGCCACGCCCAGTTGGCGCAGTTCTTTGCCGTATTCGCTAATCAATTCGCCCAAAGCCACACGGGTTTTCTCTTTGGGGTTTTCGGCTTTCGGGCTACTCAAAGCTTCGCGCACAAAACCCGCAATCTGCGCCCGCGTGAAAGTGTAATCTTCCGCCGTGCGATGGCGCCGCGAGCCTTCATCATTAAAAACGTGGGCCGGCTGGCTGGTAATCAGGCCCTGCGCCGCCAGGCCCGCTAAATAAAGGTAATCCCGGTCGGCAGTCGGCACGCCGATGTTGGAAGCGCCGGTTTCATAAGGAATCGCCGCCGCCGGCACGCCCGGCCCGATTTGCATAGCCGGAGCGCCCCCCCCAACCATGCCAACCATATCACCCGCGCGCAAGGCAGGCACCGCTTCATCGCGCCAGACAACCGTGCCGGAGGCATCATTAGGATTGACCGCTTGCACGCGCACCAGGGCTATCACGTTGCCGTCGCGCAGAATCGGCAAGGTCGAACCCGCTTTAACGCCACGTGAGCTGCCAGCGTTAATCATCGCTGTCATGCCTTCAACGGCACTTAAAGCAATCGGCGCGGTGCTGTTAGCCGCAACGGGACGCATTACAGGCCGAGGTGGTAAGGGATTGACAGGCGCAGGAGTAACCACAGGTGCCGGTGGCGACACTATAACGGGATTTGGCGGCGTAACAGGCGCTGGTTGAGGCACAACAACTACATCTGGCGCTAAAGGCGCGATTTCGACAAAGCTTACAGTGCTGCCCACAGGGAGCACGAACTCATCCTGGATAGAAAGCAGGCGTGCCGTGCTTTCTGTGCGCCGCACATCGGTGATTTGCAAGCGGGCGTGCTCTGTTCCATTGGAGCGTGCTACATAAACAGCACCGGGACGGGCACCATCCTCGCTGCCAACACTCAGCGTCAAGACTTTGTCACGTAATGAGGTGATAGTCGCTTCGCGCGGCCCGCCCACTTGCGCCAGAACCGGACGCGCAATCAGGGTCGGTGGTGTGGCGGCAGCCAACAAAATGAGGGTGGAAAGGGCACCCTGAGAAATACCCGCGTGGAACTTACGCCGCTTGGGGGACATGGACATTGCTTCGATCTCCTTTTGGGATACGACAACTACGAGATTCCAAATGAGCTACAACTTATGAGCTACAACTTACGGCGGATTTTAAGAAATTCTACAATAAACCGGAGATTAAGTGGCTTCAATCGTAGCGAAAATAAGCGCAGCAACGCGCGCACACCGAATAAGGGCCATCATTTGCCAACCGCATGCGATGATCGCGCATTTCGGGGCCATTCCAAATTTCCATAAACGGCTTTTCGCGGATATTGCCGACAACATGATTAAAACACGGCGAGACATCGCCGTTGGGGAAAATCGCCGTTTGCAACCAAGCGCAACCGGGTGGGCGCGGACGAATAAAAGTTTCCGGGTCGTTGTAATAAGTGTCCAACTCTTGAAGGTTCAATTCAGGATAAAAAACCGTTGGAATCGGCGACACGCGCTCGGCTTCGCGCATGGCTTCAAATAACTCATCGGCATTTACGCCGCTGGTTTCGGTTGTGCCAATGTCGTCGGCATCCATCGGCATGCAATCGCCCCATTGATGATTATGGCGATCTGCCATTGGGCGTGTCATGAACCAGAAGTGCTGAAAATTGATAATCGAAGCGCCCAGTTCCGCCGCCACCTGGGTCATCGCGGGCATGTTGTGGTAATTCGAGCCGGTAATGACCGAATTAATGACGATAACGGGCAATGCCGAGCCTTTGCGCGCTTTGAGTTCAAGCAGTTTCTGCAAGCCACGCTGGGCTTTATCGAATGTGCCGTCCACCATGCGCAGTTTGTCGTGCGTATCGCGTGGGCCATCAATCGAAACCTGCAGCGAAGCCGGTGGCGCTTCCATGATCTCTTCGGCTTTGCGCTCTAAAAGAGTAGCATTAGTCACCATTGCGGCGTGCATCCCATGATGCTTGATGCGCCCCAATAATTCGCCGATGCGCGGGTAAAGCAACGGCTCGCCGCCGGTAATTGAGAAGTAGGGCTTATAAGGCGCCACTTCATCTACCAACTTCATCCATTCATCATCAAGGAAATAATCAGCCTTGCCGAATACCTGACCATTGGCGACAAAGCGACAAAATTCGCAGCGCAGATTGCAGCGAAAAGTGGGCTTGATGGTGATGAAACGCGGATTTTGCGAGCGGCCATCGGCGCGCCCCCACACTTGTTGCTCCCACGGCAAAATCATCGCGCGCACGCGGTTTTGCAAATACCAGGGCACAAAAGTTCCGGCCAGGGCGCGGGCTTCTCCGGGGTTATCGCGCAACATACGAAGCCCGATGCCCTTAACCATTTTTACGGCGTGACTACTCATAAGAATTCAACTTCGATAAGGCTTTATTCTTCAACTTGCAAATAGTAAATAGCGTGTTTTAGCAGGCCGCAAGACAAGGAGCGGCGTGACGAACGATAACGCGCGTGTTGTAAAGACAATCCCAGGCGGGCAAAGGTGGCTTTCCATTCACGGTCACTGCGATTGCTGTGCGGATGGCCCTTCCACTCCCAGTTCAGCAGGCTATCAAAGAAAAACGTCACCTGCCGATGCACCGGCCCGCGATAAATGTCTTCGATTACCACTAAACGCCGCGCCACGCGCGAGGCTTCCTTAATTATCGCTTCAGGGTCGCTGGTGTGATGCAAGATAAAAACAAGCAACGCCACATCGAAGCTTTTATCCTCGAACGGAATATGCCGCCCATCGTAAAGCACCGGCTGAATCAGCAGCACCAGACTCACATTTCGCAAATCTAAGGGAGTCGCGTCAAAGCCCTTATCTTGTAGCACTTCGACTATGTTACAGGAACCGGCGCCAATATCTAAAACCTTATCGCCGGATTGTAAATAACGACCAAACCACCCTACAACGCCTTCCGCACGAAAACGGCACGCTCGATATAGAACCGGCCCCCAGCGTGGATGATCGCGTAGAATCTCCACAAAAGTGCGCGCCACTACGTGGTTGCCGCCGTTGGATTGCCTGGGCCGCTTGAATCACTTTTAGCATCGCTCGCAGGCGTTGCGGTTTCGCTTTTCGTTTCGGCTGTAGCTTCGGTTTTCGTCTCGCTTTTCGTTTCGCTTGCTTTAGTCCGACTCTTTTTTTCCGCGGCTAAGTCCGTCACGTAAAAACCGCTGCCTTTGAAATGCAGGCGCGGCGGTTGGAAAATTTTCTTCACTTCGGCGCCACATTTTTCGCAAGGCGGCGGCGCTTCACCCACGGCTTGCCAGATTTCAAAACGATGCTCGCACGTTTTGCACTGATACTCGTAATTCGGCACGCAGCTTCTCCTCAAACCTTCAACAGTTAATTGAATTTACCCTTGCGATTATACCGTTTACATGCTCTTTTGCCCATAATTCACGCCTGATTGACAAACCCCTTGCCAACCTGCGCGCCGTTTCCAAAAACGTAATGCAAAAGTGTATAAGTTATTTCAGAATGGGCGGTTAGCGTATTGAGTAAATGATGGATTCCCGCCTTCGCGGGAATGACACGAAGGAGAGAGTCTGTCATTCCCGCGAAGGCGGGAATCCATATACAATGCCTTCACTACCCTTACCTGACTTTTGAAATAACCATAATCTCGAAAGCTACACGCAATTTCTTGATCAGGGTTTTCACTCATCATCGGTGACTACTTTTAGTGCGCGCACCGCTATTTCAACATCAGCGGCATCCCAAACCGCACTAATGACGGCGATGCCATGCGCACCTGCATCTAAACACAATCTTGCATTCCCACAAGTTATGCCGCCGATGGCAAAAACGGGAATTTGAACGGCGGCGCAAACCTTACCTAATGTTTCAAGACCGGCGGGAACGGAATCGGGATGCGATTGAGTCGGAAAAACCGAGCCGAAAACTAAATACTCCGTTCCCTGCCCTGCTGCGCGTTGCGCGCTTTCGAGCGAATGCACCGAGGCGCCCCATAAATCCACATTTTCCGGGAACAACGTGTTTTCCGGCAAGTGCAAGCCAATTCCCAGTGTTTGGGCAACTTCCGGCGCGCCGTTAATAATTAGAGTCGCGCCATACTTCTCACACAGTTCTTTGGCACCTTGCGCCAAAGCCAATAGTTCATCTGGTGGCAAATCTTTTTCGCGCAGTTGAATCAATTGCGCGCCACCGCGTAAGGCCGCTTCTAAAGCCGTTTCAAAGTCGGGCTTCATGCGGGTGCGCTGCGTTACCAGCATCAAACGCGGTAATGGTTTCATCTCAGTTCCGCCGGAACATATTGATTTTTAACGGCGCGCAGGGCAGCATATTCGGGCGTTTTTCGCACCCATAAAGCGGCATTGTTATCATGGAAAACCAATTCCCAGTCGGGCGCATTGAATAGATACAAGGCCAGACGCGGCCAGGGCGCTAAATCGCGCGGGTTTCGCAAAATGATGTAGCCGATTTTTTGCTCGTCCAACAAACCTCGCCCGCGCCTTGTGGCATTTGAAATATCAATATAATCAACAATGAGATCATCACCGTGCGCTTGCAGATGATCGATATAAAGCGACTTTTTCTTGCCAAATCGCCAGGCCAAATAAGCCGCGTTACTCATGCCGTTAAACAGGCGTCCCGGCGGATTGTAGCGCTCGATATGATCACATAAAGCAACCGGCAAATCATTTTCATGAGGCCCGCCGCGCAGCAAATCGAGAAATGGGCCGGCGAAAAAATTAAGACAAATCAGGCCAATTAAAATTTGCTGTCCACGTTGGCGGCGCTCTGAGTTAAACCGTGCGGCTAATTTTTCAAAAACAGCACTATTGGCTGCCATGACGGCCAAGCAAACAATCGCCAGCAGCCACAGTTGGCGCCGCGCCTGCAAAAACGCCGTGATGAAAAACAGCAGCCACAAGCCGTGCGCCCAACGCCGCTGCGGATTTATCAACCAGACTCCCGCTGCCACGATGGCTAAAATCAAGGCGGAGGCTACGGCAGAAAATTCGAGAGGCGGCGCGGCCCAGAATGGCTTCCATTCATCAATGGCGGCAAATGCAAGCGAATTAACCTGGCGAAACGAAACCAACAGGTCTGTGCCATAAGGATTGCAAATAAAAGTGGCCGCGCATAAAAACAGCAGCACCCATAACTTACGCGCCCTTTTATCAAAGCGGTCTTGCAATGAATCGCCTAAGGCAGCCAATCCCAGAAGAACCAGGCCCATTAAAAACGCACCGTGCACGTTTACCCAGATGACAAACATCAACATCAAACCAACTTCGGGCCACCCAAAACGCACAGAGCGTGATTCGCTCAGGTAAAAAATCAGAATTGTTAGAAACAAAGCGGTAAACAGTTCGGGCCTCACTGCGTAACGCCCCATGCTGCCGCCGATTGCCAGCAGGAACAAAAGCGGCGCAAAAACCCAAACTTGCTTTTGTAAAGCGTTCCGCTGCCAGAGTTTCCACAACAACCAATAAACCGCCGTCACAACAATAACGGCAAAAACCAACGCCAAACGCGGCCCCCAGACTTCGCCGGCGCGCATCAAAAATCCAAACCACAACTGCGTTCCCCACGAGTGCGCCACCCAACTTTGCTTAGCCGTCCACAAGAAAAGCGTTTCATGTGGGAACTGCTTGTTTTCCATCATCCAGCGCCCAACAGCGGCGTGATTCCAGAAATCATCAAAGCTCATCAAAGGCCGCCAGGCATAAGCGGCTGCCGTCAGCAAAAGCAACGGCAAAAACCACTTATCCAACGGGCGCTCAGCAGTAGGTTGGTTTGGCTCGTTCATGTTCAAAATGCTAAAGGCACAGAGATTGGTTCTCTGTGCCTTTATTTTGGAGAGGTGCTTTTAATCTAAAGGTCGCAGCACCAAACCTGTGACTAATTTCGGATAAAAGTAGGTAGATTTTTGCGGCATTTTATCTCCGGCACCAGCTACTTCGCGCACTTGATGCACGGGCGTTGAGCGCAGGATAAAAGCTGCGCCATAATCGCCGCTATTCACTTTAGCAATCGCTTCTTCAGCGTCAATGGTGTAAGCGACATGGCTATAAGCCGCTAACTCCGCTTGCCCAATACCGAACTGCTTTTCCAAAATCAAAGTGTGCAAGAGCGACACATCAAGAGCATTATAAGCCGCGCTACGTTCGCTATCCATAGCGGCCAGGTAAGCATCACTCTGGTGCAAGCGCAAAACATAGCTTTGTCCGTTAATATGCAAGCCAATACGTGGCTGCGTATCCTCCTGATTCAATGCGGCAAGTAGTTCTTGCGCTTGTATGGCGGCATTGGATTCCGTCGCCACAGTGATGATTTCAAAATGCTTTTCAAGGTTATCGAAAACCTGGCTCCAATCGGCCTCGCCAGTTTTAACCAGACGATGCGTTGGCAAAACAATCAAGCCGGGGTCGCCGGTGCTGACACACATCATCATCACATAGTTTTCGAGTTCAGCGCCTGTCCATACCTTGCCTGCTGCTTCGGCGTCACGCTTTCTTTCGTTACGATAATTCAATGCCGTTTCGTAGCGGTGATGCCCATCAGCGATGAGAATAATCTCATTCTCAAAAGCGGCTTGAATGGCATTTACCGATTCATCGTCTGTCAGGCGCCAGACGCGCTCTTTCACATCATCGCTGCTTTGCGCTTCCATGAGAGGCGGTTCGACGACAACCGCATCAATAACCGAAGCGACCCATCCGTCATCGTCACCAAACAAGCCGAAAATCGGCGAGGTATTGGTTCGCAAGGCGCGCAATAAATTAAGTCGATCTTGTTTGGGGCCACTGAGCGTGTGTTCATGGGGCTGCACGCCTTTGCCGAACTCTTCTAAAGCCAGGGCGCCAATCACGCCGCGCCGCTTTTTAGTTTCTCCTGTGCCCGGCACCTGAAACTCTTGCTCGTATACATAATAGGCCGCGTCATCCAGCACCAAAGTGCCTTCGTCGCGCCACTGTTGCAAAAGCGCCGCACTTTGCGCGTATTGCCCCGGCGTAGCGTCTTCGCCATAACGTGCGGCCAGTTCCACACCCACGATGTTATGCGCATTGCGCTTCAAATACTCATCGCGCGCCGTGCCTTTAATCACATCATAAGGCGGGCATAAAACATCAGTCAGATTTACTTTTGCAGGGTCATATCGCAAGCCGCGAAACGGCACAAATTCAGCCATAATTTTCCTTAAAATTCCTTAGCGCGAAGGATGTCCCTGCGCATATTGATAAG
>DASWNL010000084.1:0-1633 GCA_036399215.1 Abditibacteriaceae bacterium | reverse complement strand
CCTTCTCTCTCGCCGCGCTGCTTGCTTTTGCAAGCGGCGCTTTTGCTGACTGGCCGCAAGCCGCAGGGCCGCAGGGAAACTGGCAAGTTGCGGGCATGGCGCCGCTGTCGTGGAGCGTGACGCGCAATCAGAATATCGTCTGGAAAACGACCTTGCCTGAAGCCGGCCAGAGCGGTATTGCTATTGCGAGCGGGCGCGTGTTTCTCACGATCATGAAGCCGCTCGACGCGGACGCCAAAAAGAAAGAAGGCAGTGACATCGTTGGCTATTGCCTGGACGCCAAAGATGGCAGGATTCTGTGGACAGTGGATTTGCCAGGTAGTGAACCCAGCACTTACGCTTATGGTTTCAGCGATTCCTCCACGCCTTCACCAATAACCGATGGCAAATATGTCTGGTTTTACAACGCCAGTGGCGCGCTGGGTTGTTACGATTATTCCGGCAAGCAAATCTGGAAGCGAGAATGGAAACCGACGGCTAATGGGCGCCCTTTTAACAAGCAGTTCGAGCCGATGATGGTCGGCGATGCTATTTTGAATGTTGAACCACGCGACGAAGGCGACCCCAAACGCGAAGCCGACCCGTGGAATTATCTGCGCGCTCTGGATAAAACAACCGGCAAAACACTCTGGGTTGCGGATGATGCCTTAACGCATTACAACACGCCGATGATGGGCCTTTTAGCCGATGGCACACCTGCTGTTTTGCAGGGGCGCGGCGGCCATCACGAAGTGCCGGAGAAGCCGGAAGGGCTAAGCCTTACTTCACTGGCGCCAGGTAATGCCGGAAAAACGCTGTGGCGTTATGAAACCAAAGCACATGCGCTGTATATCATGCACTTTGACAAGAAATACGCCTACTGGCTCGGCGAGACCGAAGGCGAACACCGCGTTTTAGATGTCAAAACCGGCCAGCTTTTGCGCAGCCAATCTTTAACGGACAAAGTAGATATGCGCACTTATGATGAAGCGGCGAAAAAGCATACTTTTCAGGCCGATGTTGACCTTGAGAAGTTGACTCCACCGGTTAATGTTATGCCGGCGTGGTTTTCTAACATTGTGGTCGGCGGTTACCATTATTTCACCTGTTTTACCGATGCGGGCGCCAAACGCGGCCCGGCTTATAGCATTGGGCGCGTTAATGTAGAAACGGGCAAAGTGGAATACCTGGAAGTGCCGGTGCAAGTGCTTCGTGAAGTGGGCAAACCCGATGAGATGCTCTGGCACAAAGCGCAGCCTTCTTCAACAGTAAACGCACGTGGCGTCGATGTGGCAGGCGACCCACGCAGCAAGCGCGACGGTTGGTATTGGAATTTTAACGGCACACCAACAGCAGTTGGCGGTAAAATCTTCTTTACCTCTATGTTGGGCGTAACTTATGTGATTGATGGTTTAGCGCCGGTTTTCGATGAAAAGGCGCTGCTGGCCGTCAATGATCTTGGCCCCGGTGGGCAGACCTGGAGTTTGAATTCGATTTCTTACTCTGATGGCCGTCTGTATCATCGCAGCATGAAAGAAGTTATTTGTATTGGGAAGTAACCCCAACCCCTTGCGGGCGCCCTCTGGGCAGGAGGGGCTAAATTACAACGCGGTCGAACAAGGTAAACGCTTTACATCTTAGAAACGCTGGATTT
>DASWNL010000083.1:0-5106 GCA_036399215.1 Abditibacteriaceae bacterium | reverse complement strand
CGGGGTTCTTGAAATGCTCGGTGCCGCTAATTAATCTATCCTCTTCACGCCAGCGCAGAAACGCTCCGGCACCGGCTGAACCGGCAAAATATCCATCGGGTGTAATCGTGGCCCACTCCTGCGAGGTTTTTCTATCACCTGATAGTGACAACACGGAACAATGCTGTCCTGCATGTAAGGTATCGTAGTAATATAAGGGCAGGTTCGCGTCGCAACACCGCCTGCAAATTAAGGCTCTGTCCTTTGCTCTTCTTGATAGCGGCTGCTATTTACACCATGAGCCGCTAAGGATTGCGGACTGCGAATTGCATATGTTAGCTGAGCATCATCATAAGGTCAGTCCGTAACAATCGCTGGGATAGACGCGTTGCTGCCGCTCCTTGAAAAGGCTCGGAGTGAATAACCCCTACTTCTGAGCCTTTTTGTGAAAACACCGCGCATTATTTAAATAATGCGCGGTGTTTTCACTTCTATGATCTGCCCTTAGCAATAGGCCATTGTCCACGTTTGAAGAAGTAGCCTTCTAATTCCCTTTGTAGAAATTAACTTACTCAACAAGGGCGGCTTTACCGCCAGCTATTAAACCCAGAGGCAGATAGCGATACTCCAGGAAAACTTCTTTGGGACTCGCTCCCTGATACATGCGGGTGACATAGACCGGAGCCAGGTCCAAAACGGGGGCGTTGAGTATGCCACTGGTTGGTGCTGTCGTTTCCCGTGTGACGATCAGTGACAGAACGCGTGGATTCTCCGTAAAGGGGCTGCCATCGCCTAGCGGTTCCGTGCCGTTGAATACCTGGTCAAAGTGCTGCCCCTCGTAGTCAGCGTATGAAGTGCCCTGGGCCGGATCAATATCGAGCCAGGGGGTGCCGGCTGCCAGTTGAAAGCGGGTCGTCATGCCCTCATATAGAAATTCTCCCTGCGCTCTGGCATTTAAAGCCGTTGCATCGGTCTCTTCGACGGCGCCCACTTCATCAACAGTGATATTAATATTTTCTTCGCCAGTCAACTGCCGTTTCATAAACTCGGCGCTCTTGCTTTGTGGATCGCGCAAGTCAAAGAGGATGAATTCGCCCGGTGTCAGCGTTTCCTTCTTGTGGTCAATCAGTTTGATGGTGAAAACTGGCGAGGGCGTGCTATCGTAGCGCCGCTGGCGCCCACTGACAATGGGGTTCTCCAGATTAAAAGTGGTATCGGTAATGCCGATGGGCGCTATGTTGGGCGTGCCGCCAAAACCTGTGGCAATGGCTGAGGCTCGCACCATCGCTTCTTGCTGCCCAAAGATACGGGCAAAAAAGAGCGAACGTTTGCGCGTAGCTTCTACCCGAATGCGCTTTGCAGTGGGGAACGTATAACTAATGGTATTGCTGCTATCGGCCTTAAAACGGTTATGCTCCGCAACTATTTCTGCCTGTGTCGTGGCCTTACTGGTGTCCGGCAGCTTCAAAGCACCGGCTAAAGCGGCTGCATCACAGACGCGCTGCAACTGGTTCTTATCGCTCACCAAGATGCCATAGTCCACCGCTAAGGATGCGCAACCCAAAAGGAGGATAAGGCTCCCGGCCACGACATGAATAACGGAGCCGCGACGGCGTGCCCGGCCAAACCGGCGGTTCAAAGATGGGTTTACGCGGTGATTTACCGCTTGTTTCATTGACCAATTCATGAAGGAAGACTGTTTCATATTAATTCCCTGACAAGACCTTAAAAATAGTTCTTCCCGCTCATAAAGTTGGGAAAAGTTGGGAGACGCTCAATAGCCAGCATGAGTTCGCATCAGCGATTCTCGTCAAGACAGTTTAGCAGTCGTTGGCATCGGCCCTTGACGATTGGAAACTGTTTGTAACGTAGTCTTGTCCTTTAAATAAGCTCCCTTAAAATAAACTGCTTCAATAGATTCCCATTCAAAGATCCCTACCAGATAGACGCGCGTTTATTGTTCATCAATAAACGCGCGTCTATTTTTGCCTTTTTATTTGGAGGACTTCAGTTGTGGATTACCGAATGGGAAACGTCCTGGCGACTGCCCGGCGGCTGAGGATTGCCCGCCGGCAACTTCCAATCGGCGTCCAGGCCGGCTCAATTGCAGGTAACGGCACTATAGAATTAATGCAATTATCACTCCCAAGAACAGGGAGGGGCCTCTAAATATTGTGCGCGCCGACTCCCTTTTTAACGGGAGTGCCTGTATTAATGGACAACGGCTCTTTCAAAATCCGGGCCTTGTTGCCGGGCACTTATGATCTCACTGTAACCGCTCCAAATGGCACGATAATCTGCCCCTGCCGTCCAATAAGTGTGGCTTCGCCGTGTATGCCGAATCGCATTCGCGCGTCCAATGCGCCTTGCGCGATAACCGAGCCGTCTTCACGTTTGAACTGCCCTTTTTCATGGAAGAGATAGCGCAGCTTGCCCTGTCGGCTGGCGACACACAGGATGACGCCGCTGGTGCTAAAGAGGCGTGTGGCCGTAACACTACCACGAACTACGATGGTTCGGCGGCCATCTGCCGGCGCCACATGGCCCACGAGCATGGCCCACGGGCATGGCTGGCGCCACAGCCCCGGCACCGAGTCCAACACAGGTTATTCAGCAACGCGCGAGGAAAAGGCTCGCGCCGATCTTGCTCAAAGACCTGTTGAAAAAATGGAGGCGATCATCAGGCAGCGTTTCCAAAGGCAGGGCCGGCTTGGGATAGTGCACTTCCGTATGAAAAACCGTGATGCGACGCAGGCGACGCAGGAGCCGAAGATGATGCGCCATGCGCCGTGCTGGGTCTTGAGGGCGATGGAGTCCGCCGTAGGGGTTCTACGTATAACAGGCACTGCATCAGTATGACGCAGAAGGCATACCAGTCTGAATTGGCATTTTGCGCGTAGCAGCTTAGCGCTTCGCAGCACCTGGCCCATCGTGGCCCAGATAATTGCACTGTAAAGCACGGGCCTGTCTGTGATGGCCGCTGGGGATACCATGCACTTTAGCCATCGCCCAACTGGCAAGATGCGTCTCCAGGGTCTCGTCCTGTCTACTTTGTTGCGGTATTGCCCTGTTATCGGGGCAAGTGCGAACGTCATGACTGCGGTTACCAGGAGTAGATATTGGCTTCACAGGGCACCCAGAGGTCGGAAAAGCTCTTGCCATTGCCCAGGACGCGCCCACTGCGCTCATTTTTTAGGCCTGTTACAGTGTCGCGGAATTCGATGTTGATGGTCATAGGTTCAGAAGAAACAACGCCGCTAACCGAGCCGGCATTATTCACGTTAGCCTGACGCAGGGGGTTCATCACGATGCAGAGATAATGTTTGCCATTCTTCGTCCAGAATAGCCGCTCGGCTAAAGGCATTTCCTTACCGCCATTTAGCACGCGCACTCGCGGAACCAGGGCAGCAAACCGCTCGGCCACGCGCGCTTGCAACTGCTCTCCAATTCGACTGCGATAAGGCTGACCGTCCTCATCACTGCGCACCAATAAATAGGAAAGAGGACTCCAGTTGGCGTAGTAAGTCCGTCCGGCCTGAAACTGATTACTAATGCCACTGGCCGCGCCTTCGTTCGTGCCTTGCGCTTTCGCATTGTCAACGGGGCTAAGGCCACGTTCATAAAGCACAAAGCCATTGTGGTCGCGTTTGGTGCCATCATAAGAAAGACGTTCAACTAAAGGCTTGTCATAAAGTTCGGCATTAATTTCGGCGATGGTTTTTCCATTCAGCACGCGTTGCGCACTGTCGCGCTGCACGCCAAATACATCGTCCAAGGCGCCCACTCTGCGGCCTTTTCCATGTTCATCCAAGATGCCGGGCAGATAATCGGCGATAAGCGTGCCGCCACGTGCTACCCAATCACGAATTGAAAGAGCTTCCTTATCTGATAACGCGAAGGTGCGCGGCAGAATCAGCACGCGATAATCATTGAGTGCTGGTGCGCCACGTTGGATAATGTCGCGGTAAGAAACGAAGTTGTATTGAAACCCGGAATCTTCCAACAGTTTCATCCATGCCTGCCGATTCAGAATATCGGTGGCATTGTTGTTATTCATGCTCGAACTACGATTAACCCAGGTGCGCCCATGCGGCTGAATATCCATTATCCACGAAGCCTCAATACTGGGTTGTGAATAATAAAGCGCGATGCCATCGTGTTCAAATCGTGCTCCCTGAAAAATCTCGCTGATAGGGCCTTGCACTTCACCAAAAGTCGGAGCTAAAGCTTTCACGCTGTCGCGCATCGTGCCGTTTTGGAACCAGGGGCCTTTATCGGTATCCGGCCAGCAGATAACGCCGCTGTTACCATGCACCAGATAATACCAGAGAAACCATTTATCCTGTGCCAGGTTCTCGGTAAGAAAATACGTCTGCACATACGGCTTGGTTTGACCCCAGAAGGAGCGCAGAATTTCATTACTGCCACCAATATCGTAGGCTTCCATCCACTGCACGGCATCGCACAAAAGGGCGTAATCAAATCCGCCATAAGCCGCAGGCGCCTGCCCGCCGACAAAGCCTGCCGGTTTGAGCGGGTCAAGAGCGTTGGCTTCTTTGGTTAGCTCTGCCAGCAAATCGGCCCATGCCATATTCATAAAACGCCGATGATCCATCCACGGCGCGAGATTCCATTTGTCAAAGGGCTGTTCATGAAACTGGCGCACGTCGTCTACTATTTTCGGCTCCACGTCATCCCACTTTGCAAAGCGAGTGGCCCACTCGTTGTTGAGCTTATCTAAGGTGCCGTATTCGCTTTGCAACCAGGTGCGGAAACGCGCCAGACCTTCGGGCGACCAATCGAAATCGGCGGGCGAGGTGAACGAAGTAAGCGAGATTTCATCATCTAAAGCATAGGCGAGAACCGGGCCGGTTTTCGCTCGCGTGATATTGTTGCGCAGCTTCTGGCTCATGCGCGCACGCACTGCTGCATCCCAAATGCTGCGCGGACGCACCGGACGGCTGCGATTGTCACGGTAGACCTTGCGAAAGGCATCCCACTCTTCGGGCTTTAAATAAAGGTCGCCCTTGCCCGCCGCGTGGTCAACGTAATACGGATAGTTATTTTGTTTGGCGAAGTTTAAAAGCTGGTCGGAAAAGCCATCGTCAAGATGAATGCCGCGTAGAT
>DASWNL010000082.1:0-3261 GCA_036399215.1 Abditibacteriaceae bacterium | reverse complement strand
CAATCCAAATGAATGGCTTGATTTAGCCGAAGCGGCGGGCATGAAATACATCTGCCTGACCACCAAGCATCACGATGGTTTTTGTTTGTGGGATACGAAGCTGACTTCTTACAACACCATGAACACGCCTTATGGCAAGGACATCATCAGAATGCTGGCCGATGCCTGCCATAAGCGCGATTTTCCGCTTTGTTTGTATTATTCCATTGCTGATTGGCATCATCCCAATTACCCCAATCAGGGTCGTCATCACGAGTTGCCGCCCCAGGCGGGCGATGAGCCAAACCTGCCCCAATACATCGAGTTTTTACGCGGCCAGGTTCGTGAACTATGCACCAACTACGGCGAAATACACGGCATCTGGTGGGACATGAATGTGGACAAGCATGTTGACCCTTCCATCAACAACATGATTCGCCAGTTGCAGCCGAATGCGGTGATTAATGATCGCGGGTATGATGCCGGAGACTTTGGCACGCCGGAGCGCGAATACAGCAGCGCGGGCGAAGAGTTGTTGTCTTTTGAAAAACGCACCGAAGCCTGTAATTCCGTTGGCAGCGAAAGCTGGGGCTATCGCAAGGAGGACGATTATTACAGCGACCGTCATTTGCTGCGTAGCATAGATAAATACTTAGCGCGCGATGCCAACTATTTGCTGAACGTAGGGCCGATGGCGGATGGTCGCATTGCGCCGGAACAGCAAGCGATTTTAAAACGCATCGGGTTCTGGTATGGCCGCGTGCGCGAATCGCTCGAAGGCACCCTGCCCGCTTCGCATTTAACAACCAATCGCAATGTATTGCTCACGCGGCGCGGCAATACGCTTTATGTGCATCTACACAAGGAGTCACCAGGCGAAGCCATTAAACTCAAGCCCTTTACCATCGCGCCGCGTCGCGCGACGTTATTGAATACTGGTAAGCCGGTTGATTTCTCACTGGACATGGCGCCCAGCGATCATGTTGAACAGAAAGGCTACTTGCGCCTGCGCAACCTGCCAATCAATGAAATGGCAAACACCGTTCTGGTCGTAAAACTGGAGTTCGATAACCTGCCGCAAAGCCTGCAAAGCGAAAACTCAGCGGGTGCCAACGATATAAACCGAAGGTGAACGCCTCACCCCGGTCCTCTCCCCGAATCGCTGCGCTGGGGAGAGGGAGTTACGCTTCTTTGGTCGGATTGCGACCAATAAACGGATGTTGTTCGAGTTCTACAACGGCGCCATTAATCAAAGCCGCGTCATCAGCGACGAACATCAAAGCAAAGTGTGCGATCTCTTCGGGCTTAAGCAGGCGCCCACCGGGCACGACGCTGCGCGGCACGATGTCAGGCCAATTTTCAGGTAGGCCATCTTTGATTTTGGTCTGGTATTCGTTGGGTGTTAAAACCCAACCAGGATTGATTTGATTAACCCGTAAACCTTCGGCCCCATGCGCGTCCGCCAAGTTGCGTGTTAGGGTCATCAGCGCGCCTTTGGAAACTGAATACGCCATCAGGTTGGCTTCGCCACAATAAGCGTTGACCGAACCGATATTCAATACGCGCAACTCATTTTGCTTATGCGCAAAGGCTTTTTTGATAAGTAGAAATGGCGCCCGCACGTTGACAGCAATGGTGTGGTCAAAAAGTGCAGCGTCAGTTGTATGCAAGTTGCTACGCGGGATAGTGGCTGCATTGTTGACCAAAATATCCAGGCTGCCAAACTGTTGTATAACCGCTTCGATCAAAGCCGCGCACTCATCGGGATTTTCCAACTGCGCCGCGCAAAAAGCGGCGTTCGGCAACTCGCGCGCAATTGTTTCTCCGGCTTCGCGCTCGGCTTCACGGCCATGAATCATCACCCGCGCACCTTCAGCAGCAAAGCGCCGCGCTATGGCTTCGCCAATGCCGGTTGCCGAGCCTGTAACCAACGCGATTTTATTTTGCAGTTGCATGATGTAAATAGAACGCAAATTCCGCAAATCTTCGTTAATTTTCGCAAATCACCCAAATAAGTATTTGCAAAAATGTGTATTTATTTGCGAAATTCGCGTTCAAATTTAAGGCTTCAAAACCGCTTTAACCAGTTTGCCATGATGCATGGCATCGAAGCAGCTTTGCCACTCTGCCAAAGGCGCAACGCGGTTGAGAATCGGGTCAAGATTAATTTGCTCACTGGCAAGCATGGCGATGACTTTTTCCCACATCGGCCAGTTATGCGAAAAGCTACCTTGTAAAGTCGCGCCCTTTTGCACCAGAGGATCGAGAGAAAACCCCAGAGGTTGCGGCCCCCAGCCGACCTTGACAATCTGCCCACCGGGCCGCACTAATTCTATCGCGGTTTGCAAGGCCACGCTCACACCGGCGGCATCAATGACCACATCCACGCCGTAACCATCGCCCAGGCTTTTGACTTGTTCGATAACATCACTCGAAAAGCAGTGCTTTGCTCCGATTTCTCGCGCAGTGCCCAGGCGTTTTTTATCAGCGGGCGTGCCTAAAACAATCAGGGGATTGGCACCCGAAAGCTTTGCCATCAAGGCGCATAACAAACCAATTGGCCCTGGCCCAATGACAACCACACTATCGCCGGGACGAATGCGAGCATTCATGCAAACCGCGTTATAAGCCACGCAACAAGGCTCGGTGAGCGCCGCTTTTTCAAACGGCAAATGATCGGGAATGTGATGCAGGCAGCGTTGCGGCACACGGGCGAATTTGGTCATGGCACCATCCACGCCATAACCGAAACCGAGGCGATTGGGGTCAAGATTATACTGCCCGGCGCGCACATAAGGAGAAGTGGCATCAATCACCGCCGCTGTTTCGCTGACAACGCGGTCGCCTTCTTGAAAGCCGCGCACGTTTTTGCCGGCTTGTGCGATAACACCGGAAAATTCATGGCCTAAAACGACAGGGTAATTTACTTTCCAACTGTTCTTGCCCAAGTATTGATGCAGATCGCTGCCGCAAACGCCCACGGCTTGCACAGCGAGTAAAACATCATCGTCGCCAATCGGCGGCACTTCCACTTCGCGCAGTTCGGCAGCTTTTTCTTGCGGCCCATAATTTACTAAACCAATCATTATTCTTGTCTCTTACTTTGAACAGGAACGCGGATTTCATACGCGGAAACGGCTTTGATTGGCGCAGAGGACAGGAAGAAAAACCTCCAAATCCCGCGTTTATCTGCGTCGTTTCCGCGTATGAAATCCGCGTTCCTATTCTGAATTACTGTAAGCATGAACCTTTTCGCAGATGAGTCTTAATTTACTTTCCAAG
>DASWNL010000081.1:0-6110 GCA_036399215.1 Abditibacteriaceae bacterium | reverse complement strand
AGAGTTTTTCTTAACCGAAAGCGGCCAACTTATTGTGAATGAACTCGCACCGCGCCCGCATAATTCCGGGCATTTTTCTTTTGATGCCAGCCTGACCAGCCAATTCGAGCAGCAACTGCGCGCCGTTTGCGCTTTGCCCCTTGGCTCCACCCAACTTTTGCGCCCTGCCGCGATGGCAAACCTGCTCGGCGACCTGTGGCAAAACGGCGAACCCAACTGGAACAAAGTCTTGGAGTTTCCCGATATAAAACTGCATCTCTACGGCAAAAGCCGCGCTCTCCCTGGCCGCAAAATGGGTCATCTCACAGCTTTAGCCGATACACCGCAAAAAGCTGCTGAAATAGCACGCGCAGCGCGGGCAGTCTTGGCAACCAATGGCTAAAAGCACATCGCTCAATGATATTTACCCGGCGAAAATTCAGCCAGTGGCTCTTCGCTGCGGGTTTTGCGGACGCTACCGCCGTAGGTGAGAATCAATTCCCATCCGCCACTGGTGGTAGTATGGCCAGTGCTACTCGCGTTGAAGTTGGTGGCCCAGTGCCAGGGACAGCCTACTAAAGGAGTTAAATCATCCCAGCGGCCATTGCCGAAATCGGGCGCGCTTTCATACCAGTTGTTATCCAGGGCAACTTGCCATTGTGGGAAGTATTCATAGCTCACGCCAGATGGCAGATAGGTGTTGCCTTCGTAGTAATCGTTGCCGGCAACCTGGCCTCGCTTGCGGTCGGAGGGGCAGAGCAGGGCACGCGCATCGCGCAGGTAACTTTGGTTGATAATAGAAAGATGCGTTGGCAAACCGCCATCGGAATCTTGACGATAAAGATGAAAGGCTATGCCGATTTGCTTTAAGTTGGATGTGCAGGCTGTGCGCCGCGCCTGAGCGCGCGATTTGGCAAAAGCGGGAAATAATAAGGCCGCCAACAGCGAAAGAATCGCTATGACGACAAGAAGTTCGACGAGAGTGAAGCCTTTGGAAAGATGAGGGATGAAGGCGCAGGGATGAGAGCAAGCACTTCGCGTTGCATCACGAGATTCGCTTGCTAAGTTTTCATCCTTCATCCTTCATCCCTCCGCCTTCAAGTGGGCGTGCCTGTAAGCCGGATTCTGTGCGTCTCTCCAACGCTGATGGTCATTTCTCTGCCGCAACGCTTGCGCGCTGCGTAACGCTCAAAGTTGCCCCTGAGCGCAGCAGCCAACCCGAAAACTCGCCGGGCCGGGTTATCGTTTTCTGCTTGGCCTTGCACCGAACGGGGGTTACCACAATGAAGGCGAACCCTCATTGGTGCTTTCTTGCTTGAAGCGAACTTCAAACACGAAAAACACCGTTTCATTTCCACTAAGGTTTCCCGTAGTTTCTGCGTCTCTGTGGCCCTGTCCCGCCGCATGGCTCACACCATGCAGGATCGCCGTTAGCGACCGTTCTGCCCTGTGGTGTCCGGACTTTCCTCACGATTTAATAAATTTCTAAATCGCGCGACCATCCAGCACGCCCTTTTCTATTTTAACACGAGGTTTGAATCGAAAATCGCCGTATAAGTTTCACCGTTGCTGGCCGGGGTGCGTGCATCCATATAACAGACACTAAAAGCGCGCCGCGAAATATCAGTCGCGTTGGTGTCACTGCGATGCAAAAGCCAGTTGTGCAAAAGCACGGCTTCGCCAGGTTCGAGTTCGAGATATTCCACTTTATCTTGCGGCGCGAACTGCTCGGCTTGTGCTTCGGTTAAAAAACCTGATGGATGATCGGGATTAATCAAACCGAATTTGTGGCTGCCGCGCACGATTTGCACGCAGCCGTTGGCTTTTGTCGCCGGGTCGAGCGCTGTCCATACAGTAATAAGTGGGTCGCGGTCAAGATAATTCCAACGGTCTTGATGCCACGGGAGTAGCGTGCCTTTGCGCGCCGGTTTGTTCATAAACATGGCGCGAAAAGATGCAATGGGAATAGCGCCATAAACATAATCGCAGATTTCCCGAAACAGCGGGCGGCTCATATATTCCAGAAAGAGTGGGTCGAATTCCAAATCCTGGATTTTGCGATAGTCGAGCGTGGCGCCTTTCCAGCCGCGTGATTGCACGCCCGCGTTTTGATACTGCCCATCGGCACTATCGAGTTGCATCAAGATTTTGTCGTAATCCAAAGCCGCGCGGCCCAGCATAATGTCATCAATGCGCGTCTGCAACGCTGTTAAATCGTCATTGCTTAAAACGTGGCCTAACTGTAAATAGCCATCGCGCTCATAAGCCTCCCATTGTTCTGGAGTGAGGCTGGTTGTAATATCTGCAAGTTCCGTTGCCATACTGCTCCTTTTACACAATCTGAACGTGATAACCTTTATTTCACGCCCTGCAAAGTCAATGCACAATGAACAAAAAGGGCAGAGTTTTATACTTTTTAGCGAAGAGCGATTAGCCGTGAGCGATTAGATAAAAGCTCACAGCTAACTGCTCATAGTTTTTCCCATGCACGATGATTTGATTTTTCTGGCTACCACGCGCACGCCACAAAGCCGCGTGCGCGTGGATAAATATCTTGACGGCTATTACACGCTGCAATTAATGAGTGAAAGCGCCGGGCCAATGGAACTGTATTACGGTGATCGCCATTGGACGTTGGAAGGCAATTGGATTTATCCGGCCTTTCCCGGCGTGCATACGCGCTTTCATCCGGCGCATTCAAAGGCACATTGGTTTCATCGCCATGTCGGTTTTCAAGGGCCACTCGTGGCGCGCTGGCAGGCCGCCGGTTGGTGGATGAATGCGCCACAACAGCCGCCGGAAGGCAAAGATTACATGGCGCTTTTTGATGAAATCATTAACCTGGTGCGGCGCGGCGATGAATGGGGACGGCTGCGGGCGATTAATCTCATTGAGCAACTGCTTCTGGAATTGGCCGAAGCACGCGCCGCACAAAATACTAAGGCGCCGGATAAGTGGCTTAGCCAGCTTTTTGAGCAGTTGGAAGATGAAAAAGCTACGCTCGATTATGCAGTTATCGCACGGGACATGGGCCTCAGTCTGACGGCTTTGCGGCGACGCTTTAAGGAAGCAACAGGAATGCCGCTGCACACCTGGGTTTTGCAAAATCGCGTGGCACAAGCGCGCACGCTTTTAAGCGAAAGCGATTTGCCGCTCAAAGCCATCGCGCTGCAACTGGGATATAACAACGTTTACTTTTTCGCGCGCCAGTTCAAGCAAATTACCGGCGTAGCACCGGGACACTATCGCAAAAGTCGTTTATGAACTGGCTATGAAAGCGCAGGCCAGTGCTTTTGTTTACACTGGGGAAAACTAAGAGCATCAGTTTCAACAACTATGAGCAACCTCGAAAACATCCCGAATTTTCTGCAAATTAACGACAATTTGGCTACAGCGGGCCAGCCTTCGCGTGAGCAGTTTGCCGACATCAAAGAGGCCGGCTATGAATTGGTGATTAACATCGGCCTGCTCGAATCGCCCGGCGCCTTGCCCGATGAACGCAGAGTAGTGACAGAGCAGGGCATGACTTATGTGCAAATCCCTGTGGTTTTTGAAGCGCCGCAAATCGAAGAAGTCGCGCGCTTTTGCGACCTGATGCTCTTTAATCCCGATAAAAAAATCTTCGTGCATTGCGTGGCCAACAAGCGTGTGGCCTGTTTTGTTTATCTGTATCGCATCTTAGTCAAGGGCGATGATGAAGCGCAGGCCAAACAAGATTTACTTCGTGCCTGGACACCGGACGCCACCTGGCAAGGGTTCATTGATGATGCGCTTGTGCAACTGCGCTAAACAATTGCACCTGACAGAATAACAAGCAAAATAACAAGTTGTTTTCCATGCAGCCCACGATCTCCCGAATTGCTCTTTATGTGCGCGGCATCCCGCAGATCGCCGCTTTCTATCAAAAGTATTTTGACCTGGAAATAGATGATGCGGGCGGCGACTTTACGTGTTTGCAATCGAAAGAGGGAGGCTGTGCCCTTATTCTTTTGCAGGCCAGTAAAGGACATAAAATCGGGCAGTCCTGCATCAAAATCGTTTTCGATGTGCCGGATGTGGCCGCTTTTAAAGAACAATCTCGTGAGGCCGGTTTAGTTTTCGGCGCCATTCATCAAGCCGACGGTTATGAATACGCCAACGCCCACGACCCGGCCAAGAATCCCATTCAGATCTCCGACCGCCGTTTTAAAAAGACTGCTCCTTAAAACTTGAATTTCGGCATCGGCTTATACTCCCTTTACTTTCGATACGAAAGATTTTAAGGAGGAACCGATGAAACATGGGAAGTTGGCAGCGTTGGGCCTGATGGCCCTTTCGTGTGCCGCACCAACCGTCTCACACGCTGCGGAAAATAACGCGGCGCTGACGACACGCTTCACCTATGAAGCGACCGTGCCCGATACAGGCGCGCCGCTACGTTTGTGGATGCCTTTACCATCGAACAGCGAATGGCAAACCGTGCGCGATGTAGCCATCGAAGGCGTGGACGCTTATCAGGTGAACAAGGAAGCCAAACATGGCAACCGCATGGTCTATGTGGAAGCGCCGCAGGGGCCGCTCAAAATCAAAGTGGCTTTTACGGTTGACCGCCGCGATGTGCGCGTTTTGGCCGGAAACGAAACGAGCACTGCCGTAAAAACGCAGCCCGTCGCCAGTTGGCTGGAGGAAGCCTTAACCAGCGATGCCAAAGTGCCGATTGGCGGGCGTTATGGCGACATGGCCCGGCAATTAGTGGGCGGCAAGCAAGGCGCGACGGCCCAGATGCGCGCTTTCTTTGATAACGTCGTGGCCACCATGCAATACGACTACAACAAAGAATCGCCCAAGCTTGGCGAAGGCGATGTGGCTTTTGTCTGCGACTACAAAAAAGGCAACTGCTCCGACTTGCACTCTTACATCATCTCGATGGGCCGCAGCATGGGCGTGCCGGCTATTCTGGAATACGGCTTTCCCATCACCGGCATTCCCACCGATGAACCCCTCAAAACCGAAGGTAAAATCGGCGGCTATCACTGCTGGACATGGTTTCAAGACGGAGGCCGCTGGATTCCACTTGATGCTTCCGATGCGCGTCGCTGGCTGGATAAAGGCAATGCCCAGATGAAGGACTTCGAGTTCGGCAACCTGGTTACACCGCGCAGTGCTGTAGCAATGTCTATGGGCCGTGATATTACCCTTGTGCCGGCTCAACAAGCGCCGCCCTTGAATTACTTCATCTACCCCTACGCCGAAAGCAAAGGCGGGCCGGTGAAAGCCGAATGGACGCTGACTTATAATCTGCTGGACTTCACCAAAGTGAAGCCATGATGTAACTCAGCGGGCCGTGCGTCCGCACTGCCAATTTAAAAGCCGCTTCGAGAAATGAAAATCATCGAAGCGGCTTTTTGGTTTTTGTGATGCTTTTATTTTGCCGTAGCCACTCGTTTTGTTGAGGACGTTTTTCGTTTGAGTGGGCGAACCGCTGTTTTAGAGCTTGAAGAGGGCGAATGCAAAAACACTTCGGGCGGAATACCTAAACCGGCTACCAAATTCTTTATCATGGCCAGACTAAAGCCACGTTGCTTCGTTAGCACTTCCGAAACTTTGGCCGGGCTACCGATAAAAGGCACCAAATCTTTTTGCTTCAACCCCTGTTGCTCCATGCGAAAACGCAATGCCGTTACTGCATCCGGCCACTCGATGGGAAATTGCTCGGCTTCATAAAGCTCGACCAGCAAAGAAAGCAACTCCAATTCGTCGCCTTCGGGCGTGCCGGGACGCGCCCCGAAAATCTCTTCAATGCGCGCTAAGGCCGCCTCATGTTCTTGCGGGGTTTTGATGACTTTGGCTTTCATATCGTCTCCACATCTATCTCGTCATACTCGGCGTGCGTGCCGATAAAGCGAATGTAAACAACGCTAAACTCATAGTTGATCCACACCACCAAACGGTAATTATTTCCACCTATGTTGAAGACCACGCGCCCATCTTTGAGGATGCTGGCCGAGCCATATTTGGCTTTGACATCGTGAGGAGTTTTCCAATCGGCGGCTTTGGCTTCGGCAAACCACGCTTCAAGGCTGCTTTTTGCCCCTGGCACGCGTTCGGCGTAATCCTTTAAAGTCTTGCGCGCAATAATTCGCATGAATGAG
>DASWNL010000080.1:0-7533 GCA_036399215.1 Abditibacteriaceae bacterium | reverse complement strand
CGTGACATCTGGCATCTTCTTAATCGCTTGTTACGAATTGTGTTGTCACACACCTTATGTTTTCGGCTCAACGTGCAGTTTGGAAATCCGCCTCTCCAATTTGCCAAACTCAATCAATAAACTTGCACATCACGTTAGCTACAAAACTAATGGGGTTAAACGACAGAACGAAAAGGGAGAATTGGGATGAAGCGCTGCATTTTGACGGGACTGGGCGGGCGCGGGCGGCACTGGCTGCAAGCCGTGCAAAAACGCGATGACGTGGAGATTGTAGCCGGCATTGAACCCAGCCAGGCCAACGCCGCCATAGCGATAGAAAAAGGCATGGCACCGGACAAGATTTTTCCGTCGCTGGAGGATGCTTTTAAGCACATCGAAGCTGATTTCGTGCTGGACGTAACGCCGCCGAAAGTTCATCATTTAGTTGCCGAAAAAGCCTTTGCGCAAGGCTTGCACGTTTTGGGAGAAAAGCCGCTCAGTGATGATTTCGCGATTGCCAAAAGCGTGGCACAAAGCGGCCAACAAGCGGGCGTGAAGCACATGATCACGCAGAACTATCGCTTTGGCGCGCAGCCGCGCACTACGCGACAAGTGCTCTCGCAAAATCTCATCGGCGCGCCGGAGCAATGCGATGTGCGCTTTTACATGCCCTGGGCCGACATGGCCGGCAGCCATTACGTCACTGAGCCGTTCATGCTCATCAACGACATGATGGTGCATCACTTCGATTTGATGCGCTACGTTTTGCAGGCTGATCCAATCGCCGTGCAGGCTATCACCTGGAACCACTCCTGGGGCTGGCACAAAGGCGATGCGGCACACGCCATTGTTTTTGAGTTTCCGAATAACCTGCACGCCACACATGTTTCGTGCGGCTGCGCCGTCGGCTCAAAAACCTCATGGAACGGCGACTGGCGCATTGAAGGACGCGGCGGCTCCATTGATTGGGACAGCACCGGCACCTGGCACTCGCACTTGCATCGCACCGATGAAAAAATTGACCGCCAAAAAATTGAGCACCTTAATGTGCCTTCGGGCGAACAAGCTATGCTTGATGAATTCTTCGCCGCTATTGACCAAAACCGAGAGCCGGAATGCAGCGCGCAAGACAATTTGAAATCTTTAGCGATGGTTTTTGCCGCTATCCAAAGCAGCAAAGAAAAACGGCGTGTTGAGTTGAAAGAGTTGGAGTAAAAGCAAAAGGCGCGGCCATCTGGCCGCGCCTTTTTGTTCAGGTCTAAGATGTGTAGTTTGATAGTTTGGCGGTTTTGGGCAAGGCGTAACTTCGTTGTTATAATCAGAAAATCCTTTGTTTCCCAGGCTTGCCATGCGCTATTTGCTTTGTTTGTTGTGGGTATTGTGCGTTGCCGGGCGTGGCGTGGCCCAGGCGCAGCCGGCTTCCTTATCACAGCCACCGGTTGACGCCGGTATAGAAGGAACATGGTCGCCGTTGCCTAATGAAGCGGGGCGCGATGGACAAACCCCGCAGGGCGCTTGGAACAACAAAGCTGATGGCAAAGAATTGTCGTTTATATTGGAAGCGGGCCAAACCGGAACCTGGCAGGCAACGCGCGCCGAGCCGTTGCCTGAAGGCAATTGGACGCTGGATTTGGTGCTGACGGCACCACCTTACAGCGCGAATTTTCAATTGCTCGTTGGCCCGCGCTTGCCGCAGGGCCGGCGCGCTCCCGGCTCGTGGAGTCTCGATATTGAGCCACGCAGTTCGGAAAACGGGGTGCGCCTTTATACCTATGGCAACGGCATCGAAGGCAACATGGGCCAGATGTCAAACGGCACCACACACTGGCTACGCCTGACTTACGATTCCGCCGCGCGGCGCTTGCAAGCCTGGATAAATGGCAGGCCATTTCGCGGCAGCGCCACCGGCCTGGCCTTAGTGCGCGAGCCGATAACCATTAAAGCTGTTGCTGCCTCGCGCAGACAGGAACCCCATAAATTAACGCTGCATTTGTTTCGCGTTCATCCGGCTTTGCCCCCTGTGTTGCCAATCTCCAAAGGATTGGCTTTCAAAGGCTGGCAGCGCGCCAAACCATCTGCGGAAATTGTGGTGCCGCCGGAGCTAATTCTTCAATTGGAAACGCTCTCCCAAACAGCGGATGTGGAAGCGGAAGGCCGCGCCGGGGCATTAGCTGCACTTTTATTGGCCGAATGGGCCACGAAGCGACAGGTAAGCGCCGAACGATGGAAAAACACCGCAGATTTCGCTGAAAAATCGCTGGATATTAACCTGAAAGCGCTGTCGGTTCTCACGCCCATCGCGGCGGCTTGCGCCAATGACAAAGAACGCGAGCAAACACAGCGCTGGACGCGCGTTTTCTTCGATGGCTTAACTGGCGAGAGTCAAAAACAGGCCGAAGAACAAGTTATGTTGCTGCGCATGGCCTTATGCGATCCGTCGCGCGCCGCTACTCAGTTTCTTAAAGGCAACATGTCGCATCGTGCTGTCTTCACGTTGGTTGAAGATTTGAAAAGCAGCGATCCCATGTTGGCCCAGGCCTTATATCAAAGCGTGGACACTAACCTGGGCTGGATTCTGCCGGAACTGCAACAGGTTGCGCCGCTGCAAGCCAAAATCATCGTGGAACGCTTGCTGGCCGGGCAAACCTTGCGCGGCAGCGGCACTTTGCCCACGTATGAATTGACCTTAGCGGCTTACCGCATGGCGAATCATGATTTGCCCTTAGCGGTGGCTTTGCTGGAGCGATTGCCACCAGGCAGCAGCCGCACCGATACGCTGCGACTTGTCAGCGAAGCGCTGCAATTTACAACTGCTTCCAAAATGCCGGCGGCACAAAAGGAGAACTGGGAAGCGGCCTTGCGTAAAATGTTGGCGTTATGGCAGCCGTCCGAAGGCGATGACAGCCCGGTTCCGTTACTGGCACAACTGGCCGCCTGGCAAATCGCAAGCGGGCAAAAAGAAGCCGCTCAAAGCACACTGCGCGAAGCATCCGGTAAAATCGGCAAACTGCCGCACACGCACTTCCGAGACACCTGGGCCATTGCGCGCGCGGCTTTTTTCAACGGGCAACTGCCGGAAGCCCAGGAATGGTGGGATAAAACCAAAACATTACTGGCAAAACGCGAAATTAATGTGGGCGGCTTCAGCGGACAACCACCGGCAGCGAACTTGGTGCGCGACCTTTTGCGTGCCGGACAACGTGATAGTGCCCTTAAATTGCTGCGCGACCTGCCGGTTAACAGCGAGACTCACATCGCCTGGGAACTTTTGCTCCGGGCAATAGTGCGTGATGAACCATCGCAACTTGGCGCCTTCTTCGCGGCATTGCCCGCTTCCACGCCGGATTACCGGCGCCCGGAAATGGCGCGAACGGCGGTGCGGCGTCTGGCACTCAGCGACATTGGCGCGGCCCGTGCTTTGGCAGCCCAATTAGCGGCGCAAATGCCCGAAGCAGCACGTCCCGAATTTGAAAAATCACTGGGCTTGCCGGATGAAAAGGCTCTGTCGGATGAGATCAGTAATACGCTCAAAAGCCTGAGGCCCGGCGCGGCTTTGTTTGCTGATAACAGTGTCCTTGACCGCGCGGCGCGCTTGCCATTGAAAGAAGTGGCAGCTCTGGAGCCGCTGTTTAGCGCACATCGCAGCATCTACGCGCAACTTTGCCTTTACTCCATCGCCAACGCAGCGGGATTAAACAGCGATTCGCTGTGGCTGCGCTTTCGTGATGCAGAAAGTCAATCGGGCTGGAGCAGTCCGTGGGGCGCGGGCAATCTGGAATCTGCCATAAGAGTTGACCAGAGAAACCGGCGCGAGGCCGAATATCTGTTGCGATAAAGACAATAAGACGGAGGAAAACCATGCACTTGGAGCAAGCCAAAAAATATGGCGCCAAAGTTTTTGCAACAATCGGCCTTTTATTGGTGCTGAACGCGCCTTTGCAGGCGCAGCATCCCATTTTTGGCGCGCTGGCAAACGGCAATATAGAAAGCGTGCGCGAGCAAGTGACCAATAATCCTGACCTGGTGAAAGCCAAGGATGAGCAGGGTAGAACACTGCTACATGTTGCGGCGGCGCGCCAGGATAAAGCGTTGGTCGTTTTCCTCATTGAGCGCGGCGCCGAAGTTCAAACGAGTGATAACAATGGAGTTACGCCCTTGCACTCCATACTTTCGCAAGTTCCCCGCTCTGTGCCGGCAAATCCACAGGCAGCACGCGAAATTGTGCTCTTATTGCTGGAAAAGGGCGCCGATGTGAACAGCGCCGACAAAAGCGGGCGCACACCGCTTTATCGCGCTATGGAAAGCGGGCAGGTTGAAGCCGTCAAGCTGTTGCGCGAGCGTGGCGCCAAAGACAGCCTGCGCGAATTGTTCAGCGCTGTGCAAGCCAGTGACAGGGCCGCTCTTGAAAAACTCCTACTGGCCGACGCGCGCCTGGCAAATGCCGCGGATACACAAGGCTTGTCGCCGTTGCATCAAGCGGTGCGTTGGCGCGATTTACCTTTAGCCTCGCTACTGCTGGATAACGGCGCTAATGTCCACTTGCGGAATCTGAAAGGCGAAACGCCCTTGCATCTGGCCATTGCCAGCCGTCAATTGGAAATGGTGCGTCTGCTCATCGAGCGCGGCGGCCTGCAAGAGAAACTTGATGACAAAAGTGAAGACAAGAACCAGGCGCGGCCCGACCTACAACTTGCCAAAAGCCTGCTTTTGCACGCTTATGAGGCGGGCGATACCGCCATTCTGTCACTACTCATCGAAAAAGGCGCTGATCTTTCCAGTTTCGAACCGCGCAACGGCCTAAAAGTTGGCGATTTCCTGTTAGCCGAAGCCGCTACGGCGGGCGATTTGGAATTAGCAAAGCGGCTCATCGAAAAAGGCGCCAAGACCAGTCATCGGCAGATTCTCAAGCGCCCGATTCAAAATGGCGACCTTGCCATGACGCAACTGCTGCTGGATAACGGCGCCTTGCCGTCTGGCCCACCTTTAGAACGCGATTCGGACGGCGGCATTGAAACGCCGCTGCACTGGGCGGTGCGCTGGAAGCAAAAACCTATCGTCGAATTGCTGCTGGCACGCGGCGCCGATGCCAAAAGAACAGATCATCGCGGTCAGACACCGCTGGGCACAGCCATAAACGGTGGCGATTATGGCCTTGCGCAACTGCTGCTCGATAAAGGCGCGGCCAAAATTGAAAACGATAACTGGGTGCGGTCTAATCTTCTGGAGCAAGCCTTAGCCACGCAAGACCGCGCCTTTGTGGAATTACTCATCAAAAACGGCGTGTCGCATCCCAACCCGCTAATTGATGCCGTCGTGCGCGGTGATAAAGCTGCCTTACAATCCGCCCATGCAAAAATTGCGCAGAACGCGGATAATCAGCCGCGCAACGCGTTAGAAGAGAATATCAGCGCACTGCACGTCGCGGCGCTGCTTGGCCAGAGCGAAATGGCAGGTTGGCTGTTAGAAAATGGTTTGGCCGCCACACTCACCACACGCACTGGCCAAACGCCTTTGCATTGGGCGGCGCTTTCCGGTGATGCGGCTATCGTAAAACTTCTGCTTGAAAAAGGCGCTGACCCGAACGCGCGCGATAAGCTGCAACAAACGCCTTTGCATGGGGCGGCTTTGAAAGCAGGGCGCGAAATTATTTTCGCTCTGCTCGATAAAGGCGCCGGGCGCGATGCTACTTTAAGCAGCGGCTTTGAACGTCCCTGGGCCAAAGGCACTACGCCGCTCTTACGCGCAGCCTGGGCCGGAAATTTTGAGGCCGTTGCGGCCTTGCTCGAACGTGGCGCTGACCCGAATGCAAGCGACGAAAGTGGTTTGACACCGCTTTTGGCCGCAGCACAAGCGCGCGATGCCAAATCGTTAGCATTGCTTTTGGATAAAGGCGTCAAACTTGACCAAACCGACCGCACCAAACGCAATGCGCTGCATTATGCGGTCGAAGGAATGCCGGTTTTTCGACGCCTGTGGAGCCATCCTCTGCCGCCCCTGGCAAGGGTGGATGATGCGCGTCCGGCCCTGACACTTTTGCTGGAGCGGGGCGCTAAATTGGGCGTGCGTGATGCGCAACTGCGCGCTCCGCTTGACCTGGCTGTGCAAGCGGGCAATGTGAACCTGGTGACTTTTCTTTTGGACAAAGGCGCCGCTCTCAATGTTAGCGGCTACGTGCCGGTGTTTACGTCGCTGGATTTCCCCAATGACGGCTACAAAATGCCGGGCCGCGAAGGCGCCACCCCCTTGCATCAAGCGGTTTTCAACGGCGATAAGGGCATGGTGGAATTGCTGCTCAAGCGCGGCGCCGACAAAAACGCCGAAGACGCTTTCGGGCGCACGCCACTTGACATCGCTGAGCGGCGCGGGCGGGTCACGCGGCAAGGTGCTGATTTTCCCTTCGCGCCCGGCCTGATTTCCATCTCTTCCGATGAGGCGCCTGAAGATGACGACAATCTGCGCCCACCCCTACTGCAAACGCGCAAGGGGCAAATCGCCGCGCTGTTGCGCGCGGCGGGAGCGCGCGGCGGCAAAGGCCCGTTTTTCGAGGCGGTGCGTAACGGCGCCACCTTTATCGTGCGTCAGATGCTTAAAGAAAACCCATCGCTGGCGCAGGAGCGCATGGGCGAAAATAGCAGCACGAACAATCAAGGCGGCTTATTGCACGAACCGGCACCTTTGCGCGGCGGGTCTTCCGCGCTTTCTCTTGCCATGCGCGGTGGCTATGTGCCGATTGTGGAGGCGCTTTTGATTCATGGTGCCGCGAAAAATGCACAGGCTACTCCTTCACCCGGACAGCCGGATGTGCTGCATGAAATGGCACGCACGGGCAACTTAGCGATGGTGCGCTTGCTGCTGGATAATGGCTTTTCAGTGGCGGCGCGCGATAATCAGGGCAAAACACCGCTGCATTTGGCGGCTTTGAGCGGTTCAGAAGAGTTGGTGTCGTTTTTATTGGAGCGCGGCGCCGACATCAACGCGCGCGATAATTCCGGCTTGACGCCTCTTAACGATGCGCGCTTAGCGCCAACACGTCCTGGCGTTTCGGCGGGAACGTTCAATAATCCTATCGGCAGCGTGGTCGCAACGACGCGTTTGCCCGATGGCAGCATCGTTCAAAGCAACGGCACTCAAAGCGGCGGCCCACAAAGTGGCTTCGCTTTTCCACCCGGTGTGGCGACGTTGCTTTCTTCCAAAGGCGCACGCCTTGGGCGCACTTATTATTCGATCTTTTACGAAAACGATGTGGCTGGTCTGACCGCCTTGTTGGACAGCGAACCGAATTTAGCTAAACAGCGCGGTAGTGGCCCTTCCCTTCTGCATCTGGCCGCAGAACTCGGCAAACCGACCATGATGGAACTGCTCTTGGCGCGTGGTGCTGACCCCAACGCACTGGGCGATGGATTGCGCACGCCTTTACATATCGCCATCGCTAAAAATGCGCGTGGCCTGGTCGAGTTGCTTTTGGAAAAAGGCGCCAATGTCAATCTTGATCCTGATGCCGGACAACCAGAGCAGTGGAGTGTGAAAAACACGGCGAATGGCCCGGTTAATGTG
>DASWNL010000079.1:0-2834 GCA_036399215.1 Abditibacteriaceae bacterium | reverse complement strand
TGCCTCCCGCCTACTGCCTCCCGCCTACTGCCTCCTGCTCACGTCACAGGCCGCACGACTTTGACGGCTTTGCCGCCGTTTTCATTGCCGGTTGTCGTCATTACATACACCTTGAATGAAGCGATACTGCCTGGCACGGTCAAACCCCAATCGCCTTCCCAGTGGGTAGCATCGGCGGGCAAATCTCCTATGAGTTCTTCGTTTTCGCTTTTATACGAGCCGCCGGTGCAGCCGCGCACTTGCAGTTTTTCGAGATTCTCGGCGCTGGAAGCCGTCCATGTCAGGCGCGCTTTGACTAACTGCTGATCCCACGCGCCGGTCACGACAAGCGGCGGCGGTGTGGTGCCGGGCGGCGGCGAAAGTCGCGGCAAAGCAGCCAGCGCCGGGCTGTTGGCCGGCAGGCGCGCCGGGGCCAGCTTGCGATATTGCAGCATTCGCTCGTAAATCGCTTTGGCCCGGTTATTCCGATTGCCTCGCGCCTCGCCCAGATTGCCTTCCGCCACTTCCATCGCGCTGTAAAGACCGGGCAAAGCGTCCAACTCCGCTTGAAATTGCGCTAAGGTGTAGCCGCCGGCCAGAGTCAAAGGCCCGGAAAGTTGCAAGGACGCGGTATTGGCATTGATGCGCGTCCAAAGTCGCGCGATGGCGCGCAAGGGCTGGCTGAATTTATCGAAATCGCCCGAAATCGGCGGTGCGGCGGGCAATTCACGCAGGTAATCTTTATCCACGATTTGCCCCTGCACTTCGCCGCGAAACTGACGGGCGCGGGTGAGAAGCGCATTTTTTGCCGATTCGCGGTTCGCCATTGCCGTGCGCGCCGCCGCCGCCAGATCGCTGACCGAATCCATAGCTTCAAGCAGCGCCTCGCCTTCACTCACGAAGTTCTCCCGGCTATAGTTACCGGCCAAAAGCAGCGGATTCGCCCCCAATTCACCATTCGCCAAAGCCCAGTTCACGGCAAACTCTTCCATAGTAGCTCGATACGACCCAAACGATGTAATAGGCATGATATTCTCCTCTTAACCGGCCAAATTTTCTCTGATGCGACTAAATATGAAAAACACGCGTCTTATTTACAAAAAAACGCGCCGTATTATGAGAATCGAAGGTGTATTTACAAATAAATGCGTCCTATTTTTAAAATATGAGGCGTATCGAACAATAAATCTCCTAAAATATTCCAAATAACACGCAATAAGTTTTAAATACGACCGGTATTTTCCAAATAACTCACAAATTGTGTCTAATTTATCAAACCAACAGCCAATTTCGCGGCCCAAGACGCATTTTTCCTATTAAATACCGAAATAACGGGCAACCATATATAAATTTCACTTCCAAAGAACCAATTAACCCTGTGTTGTTAAACCCACAAAATTTTGTCTCCTAATTGCTCCACTCCGCGCATCTTGCCTTTCATATTGTGATTCAAGTAAAGCCGTCGGAGTTCGTGAAGCGTCCTCAAAGGTGTTACATCACTTACCTGGGTATTTTCCATCAAAAGACATTCCAATTTGGTTAGTTTCACCAATGCTGAAACATCGCTTATCTGGGTGCTACTCAGATTAAGATATTCCAACTCGGTCAGCTTCGCCAGCGCCGAAATATCGCTCAATCCGGCACACTTTTCAAGCCACAAAGCCTGGAGCGGTATACCGTCTGCCGCGCCAACAAATTCTTCCATTACTTGTGGCAAACAGGCCACGGGAGCCAGCAGCGCTTGCGCGACTTCATTAAATGTAATTTTTGTTGTCCATCCCACCTCTTGTTGACGCTCCAATTCCCATTTCCAGCAGGCGTGCCAGATGGCGGGGCGCAAGGCGGCATCTAATCCACTTTGCGGGTCTACCGAGATATTCGCTAAAAGCGTTACCATTTGCGTTTGGTCGCCGATGGGGCGCCCCGGCTTTTCTTCATCAATCAGAAATTGTTGTTTTAAAGGCTGCGGTTGCTCGCTAAAGAAATCGTTGTCGAAGAGCAGGCGGAGCAGGTCGTTGGGCCATTCTCCTTCTTCGGCAAGACTCTCGAAGAGCAACAGAAAGGTTTCCTGCCAAACGGGGGAGTTGGCATATTCGCGCAAGCGAATCAGCGACGTTTCCGAGTCGTCCTTTCCCTTGCCTGTGTTGCCTTTCATCCACGAGAGCGAAGTGATGCGCGCCTTGAGATAAAGCGCCGCGTAGTATTCCTGAAAGGTCAGATGCAAAAAGGAGAATTGGTCTTCACCGCGCGGCAAGAGCAAGCCACTGCGCCGCCCGATGTAATCGAGCAGCGACTCCGCCATCTTCTTAGCGTTGTCGCCCACTTTGGGGCGCATGGCCTCTTCTAACCAGTGCCGCACATCCTTGCCTGGCGCTAAGATTTCATGCCCGCGTCCCATCTCTCGAACCCATTCCGACCGACGTATCTGCATACGAAAGCCGACGGCAGCCAGCCATCGCTCTTTGTCGGACAAGGAAAAGTTGACGGGCAGGGGCAGTTTGCGAAACGAATCAATGGATTCAAGATAAGCCTCGGAGATTTTACTGTAAAGCACGGCGCGACCATGCGGTAGATGCGCGAAAGTGCGATAGATCAACGCCATCAATGTCAGCAGATTGGGGATGCGCGCCAGACGCCGCGTGTCCGGCGAAGCGTTGATCGCATTGACGAATTCAACCGGACTCGTTTCAGCTTCATGCGGATTACTGGCGTGTTGCTGATACCAATTGCGCGCGAACTGTGCGACTTGCGAATCATTAAACGGCGCGGCGTAGAGAGTTGCAATTACATCTCGGCCCCAAACATTGTTGAAGACCATCTTTGTTGGGCCTTCAACATTCAAAGTCGGAGAAAAA
>DASWNL010000078.1:0-4933 GCA_036399215.1 Abditibacteriaceae bacterium | reverse complement strand
AAGATCGGCCTTGCGTGTTAAAACGTCTTCCCATTTCACGTTTTTAGCGTGCCCATCGGCGAAGGCTACGTTAGCGCGACCCAGATGGCGAAAGGCATTTTCTTTATTGTAGTTCGACCAGGCGTTAGTGCCTTTAAGGTTGATGTCCAGTTCTTCCAACAAGTTGTCGTAGTTGTTGGTTCCTGCGCAGCAGATCATATCGCCACCATCTAAAAAGGCGAATGTTTCCGCGGGTTTTTGCAGGTCTGCGATGTTGTTGTTGATGCCATAAGTCAGGCCATCGTAGTTGAACAGGTATTTGCCGTCGTAACTGGACTTGCCCCTCCAACCCTCTACCGGTGTTGTTGAGGCATCCCAGGATGCCAAACCAAAAGGAAAGCCGCCTGTGCTACTGGTCGTGACATAATCGGGACTGGAAGGGCAGTCGAAGACCTCCCGATTTTTGACGTAGGGATAAATCATTAACGGCCAGGCCTGATCGCTGGACAGGCTGGGGCTTTTGCTTCCGGTCTGCACCCAGTTAGCTGGTGTTTGCTCGTCGTAATCTTGCAAATACATGGTAAAAGCACGACCCATTTGATTGAGATTACTCAGGCACGAACTCTGGCGGGCACGTTCGCGGGCTTGCCCGAAAACAGGAAACAGAATGGCTGCCAGCAAGCTCAGTATGGCGATAACAACCAGAAGCTCAATCAGGCTGAATGCGCGCCGCAGAGGCGACTTTGAAAAGTGTGTCATGAGAAAGACCAATACGGTTTTAATTGTCGGGATCGAAGCGTAAAACAAGAGAAGTTTCAGGGTTGAAAATGGGGATTGGTTCGTTGCGCTTCCTCTTCGGGTGGGCTGGTTAAAGAAGCGTCTTCGGTGCGTCCCATTTCCAGATTCATCTGGCGAATGGTGGCCGCATTCTGCTGATTGGTTATAAGTTTCTGGCGGGCGATGAAGCCCGATGTCAGCAGGACGATAAACAGGCTCAAAGCCATTGCAAGTTTTTTCAGGTCATCTGCCGATAGATGGGGTTTGCTGTTGTGAGACATGGAAATTCTCCCGGTGGAAATTACGGCGTGTCAGTGCTGGTGGCGGCGTTAAGAATATAGTTGTCGTCAGTCAGGCAGGCCGGTGAAGCGACAAATGTTTTCACGTGTCCATCATAAAACAGGGTGTTGAAGGCGCCGTTATGGCGCTGAAACCAGGGAGCGCGATAGCTTTGCTTGCCATTGCCGTTGGCGCGCAGATGTGGCCAGTCGGTGGTCAGCCCGCTGTCCCAGGTATTGCCTTCCATCCAGCCCAATTCGCCCGGATCTCCATCATGGGTTACAACGATTTCCGCCACGCGCGTAACTTCGCTGTCGTTTTTGCCGGCCAGTTGGCTGTTCAGCATGTAACTCACATTCTTGCCGCTCGCCATGCTGCGCACCAGCGCATCTGTATCACTGGGGCATACCCAGGTGGCGTTCATTTTGACGTAGGGATCCAAACGAGTGCGCGGGCAGGTGTCTTCTTCTTGGCCCGAAGCCAGGAATGTTTCGAGGTAGTCCTGTTTGTAAAGCTGAATCGCTGTGCCCAACTGCTTTAAGTTATTGGCGCATGATGTCTTGCGTGCGTTTTCTCTCGCCCGGCTAAAAACCGGAAAGAGAATGGCGGCGAGCAGAGCTATTATCGCTATGACGACAAGCAGCTCAATTAAAGTAAAAGCGCGGCGTTTGTTGGAAGATGTGTCTTGCAAAAGGCCCATAAAAAACTCCACTTTGCCAACAGATTAGCGCATAATTCAGAGCGGATGATTTCAAGTTGGCGCTCGGCAAAGACAAATAAACTATGAGCCAAGGACTTTAAGAATTTAATAACGAAACTTTAAGTAAAGATTTGGATGTGACAATAAAAGAGATAATCGATTGCACCTTGCGCTATGTAAATAGTGCATGATGCCACACACAGATGCTTAGCTTCTTGTCCTTCGAGGTAATTCTTTAAACTAATCTTGTGAAATCAGTGATTGTGCATTCGGCAGCGAAAGTGAATTTGACCCTTGATGTTTTGTCGCGGCGGCGTGATGGCTATCATGAGTTGCAAAGTGTGGTTCATGCTGTAGGCTTGTGGGACACGCTGACATTTAACTTCGAGGCTAATCGCCACCACAAAACAGCCATTACCGTTGGGTGTAATGACCATACTCTGGCCAATGAAAATAACCTGTGCCTCAAAGCGGCGCGGGCCTGGCTCGAAGCGGTGCAACATAAAGGGCATAATCATCCGGTTTATTGCCATATCCAATTGGAAAAGCGCATTCCACATGGTGCTGGTTTAGGCGGAGGCAGTGGCAATGCGGCAGCGACTTTGGCAGCTTTTAACAAATATCATCGCGAGGTTTTAAGTGAAAGCGAACTGCTGCGTGTAGCGGCAAAGATTGGGGCGGATGTGCCCTTTTTCTTGATGGGCGGCGCGGCTTTAATGGAAGGTATCGGCGACCGTTTATCACCGCTTCCGGCGCTTGATGGCTGGCTTGTTATTGTGCAAGGCGCACAAACACTTTCCACTCCGGCGGTTTATGGCGCCTGGGATGAGATGAATGAAGATTCAGGGCGCGCCACGCCAATTATGTTGGAAGCGTTAGGCGATACAGAATTGAGTGGTATGGGCATGACACTCGAAGATTTGACACGTGCGCCTTTACAGCGCGTGGATGTGGCGCCAGCCCATTTGAAAAGCGTGGCGCGTGCTTTGGGGAACGATCTTCAGTGCGCTGCGCAGACTTTATTGCCGGATTTGCAAGAAATGGCGGCTGTTTTGCGTGCTGCGGGCGCTTTGGGCGTGCAAATGACTGGCAGCGGATCGGCAGTCTTCGGCTTATTTGAAAATGAAAGCGAAGCAAAACAAGCCACACAATTTATTCGCGTGCGAAAACAGAAAAGTAAATTGTGTTTGCCGTTTGTCGAAGTCGCTCCCTTTTGCCGCGAGGCTTTACGTTTTGAAGAATCTTAAACAAGAATCTTTTTAAAAACGCGCCGCGAGCGGGTAAAATAAAACGCAGGACGCGGATTAATCATGCTCGAAAACATCAATGCCGCTTCAGTTCAATTATTAGCTTTGGCTTCGTTTATCATTAGCGTCATCGCCGCCGTTTTGGCGATTGATACTTACCGTCTGCTTCGCACTGGAGAAGTTGGTAATGTGTGGCGTATTTTAATTATCGCCAGTGTGCTGTTCGCCTTTACCCTGGCGCTTCGCATGGCTGAAAGCTTCGATTGGAATGCTCTGCGCCAATTACATCTGTCACGTGTTGGCGAATTGATTTTTGTGCTGGCGTTGGCCTACTCATTTTACTTGCAGCGTCGAGCTTTTACGCATGCGAAAAACTTGCGTGAAACTGAAGAAAAGCCCTCAATGCCGACTCTGCCGCGCTCTTTGCGCGAATCGCGTGATGAGGAAGAGCCTGACGACCTGAGCCGTTACTATGCCGAAGGGGGCGCGCCTCGCGCCTGAGATTGTCAGTTGAACCAAATTACTCATGCAAACCTTGGTGACGCCCGATCAGGCGCGTCGAATTGTGCTCGATAATGTAGAACTTTTGCCGCCTGAAACCATTGTTCACGCACAAGTTTTAGGCCGAATTTTAGCCCAGGAGATTATCAGCAACGTAGAACTTCCGCCATTCGATAACTCGGCAATGGACGGTTACGCTGTGCGCGCTGATGATATGCAAAATGCAGGCGAAAATACGCCGATTAAATTGCGTGTTGTCGAAACCATTGCGGCAGGAAATTTCCCCCAAAAAGAGATTAGTTCGGGCCTTTGTGCGCGCATCATGACCGGAGCGCCATTGCCGGTTGGCGCAGATGCTGTTGTGATGCGCGAGGACACTCGCGAAAGCCAAAGTGAAGTCGAGATTTTAACATCCGTGCCACGCGGCACTAATATTCGCCGCGCCGGCAGCGATGTGGCGCGGGGCGAAACTGTTTTGCGCGCCGGGACGCTGATTCGCGCTGCCGAATGGGGCATGTTGGCGAGTTTGGATCAGGAGAACATAACAGTTTCGCAACGCCCACGCGTGGTAATTCTTACAACCGGTGATGAATTAGTCCCAATAGGACAGCCGCTTGAGCCGGGACAAATCCGTGATTCCAACTCGTTTACGCTTTCGGCTTTGGCGCAAAATTGTGGTGCGCTTGTGCAAACACGACATATTGGCGACGATCCTCACCAATTGGAAGCGGCGGTGAACGATGCCGTGACCAAGGCCGATGCCGTTATTACGTCCGGCGGCGTGTCGGCAGGGGATTTTGATCCGGTGCGCGATGTTTTACGCGATAAAGCCCAGGTGCATTTTTGGAAAATCGCCATGAAACCTGGCAAACCGGTGATGTTCGCATCCTGGCCTGGCGAAAAATCCATGCCTGTTTTTGGCTTACCTGGCAATCCGGTTTCGGTCATGGTGGCCTTCGAGCAGTTTGTGCGTCCGGCGCTGCTCAAAATGCAAGGACGAAGCGCTCTGCATCGCCCAATCGTTTGCGCCAAACTAAGCGGCTCATTGCGCTCGCCCGAAGGCAAAACCGAATTCGTGCGCGCTTTAGTTTTGCCTGATGGTGAAGGCTGGACAGCACACTTAACTGGTGATCAAGGCAGTGGGCGGCTTTCAACGATGACGCGCGCCAATGCACTATTAGTGGTGCCGGAAGGAACCACGCAACTACAAGCGGGTCAAATGCTGCCGGCCCAGATGACGGATTGGCCCGAAGTTGAAACGAATTTAGAATTTTAAAGCGCAGGAACTTTTATTATGCCCGGCACTAGCGAGTTGTTTGTTATTTTTGTCTTGGTTTTATTGCTTTTCGGCCCCGATAAGTTGCCCGAACTCGCGCGCGGCATCGGTAAGGGTCTGCGCGAAATTCGTAAAGTCTCGGACGAATTCCGCGCCCAATTGAAAATAGATGAC
>DASWNL010000077.1:0-11537 GCA_036399215.1 Abditibacteriaceae bacterium | reverse complement strand
TGCACAGAAATGGCGCGCCGCATGGTCTGTGAATTCGGCATGAGCGAAAACCTCGGCCCCTTAACTTTAGGCCGCCGTAATGGCCCAGTTTTCTTGGGTCGCGACTTTCACGAAGAGCGCAATTACTCGGAAGAGGTAGCTGCCAAGATTGACGTGGAAATTCGCAACATCGTGGATGCCTGCTACGACAAGGCCGTGCAGCTTTTGGGTGACAATCGCACCATCATGGATCGCATCGTCCATGTGCTTTTGGAGAAAGAAACCATCAGCGGCGATGAGTTGGATCGCATGATGCGCGGCGAAGAAGAGCCGCCGGAACTCACGCCCAGCGAGCCGCCTTCTCCTACTCCGGCGCCCGTTAGTGAAGAACCCGCCGAGAAGAAGAAAGACCGCCCCGCCCCCGGCTTTGGCCAACCTGGATTAGCCGGAGCATAAAGCAAAAGACGGAACAATGAAAACAGCGCGCAGAATAATCTCTGCGCGCTGTTTTGTTGTATGCGAGACTTGCAGTTGATGATTTCAAATTCAGAATTGAAGTAGGCAAAACAATGAAAAGATTAGCGATTTTCCTGCTTGGCTTAATTGTTTCCCTGTCAACGGTAGCTGCAGCAGATACTAAACCGGCTTTAGAGTCGGCCACAAAGCCAGCCGCTCCGTCCGCCTCTGCAACAGAGGCAAAGCAAAAGCAACTTATGGGTTTTAGCGAAGTGCCAAAAGGGCATTGGGCTTATGAAGCCCTGAAGCACCTGGCTGATGCCGGAATCTCCGAGTTTGACTTGCGCCATCGAACCAAAGACGGCGTGCTATTAATGCGCTATGAGTTTGCGTTAGTCACAGGCCGCTTTTTGTTGTCGGAAGCTGTCAGGAAAAGCTTCAAAAAAATTGACTCCGGGCCACAAACAACTCCTGATGTCGCAGGGCTAACTCCAAGTGAGCGTGAACAGGAGATTGTGGATATAATCGCCGCTTTCTGCGGCGAGTTCGAAGCGCAACTTGAAGTTTTAGGATTTGAACCTCGTGGTGAAACCCGCTCTCCTGGATTGAGCAACTCTAAGCCCGCTGAACGCTAATCGGCAAAATTCAAGTGACAAAACAGCGCGCAGAAATGATTCTGCGCGCTGTTTTGCTTTTTGTAGGGGCGCAACAGGTTGCGCCCCTACGGGAGTTCACTTTGCAAGGCTTGACAAGGATTTTGAACCTATCTTCCTCGTAACAACCGATCACCCAAAGGACGTGGTAAGCCAGCGTCGAGAATCGCCCGGCGGGCGGCTTCAACGTCATAATCTACGGCTTCTACTTTAACCAAACCCGTTTCAAAATCGAGAGTAGCGTAACGCGCTTGGGGATTGCCATCGCGCGGTTGACCGCAGGAGCCGGGATTCACCAGAAAGCGCCAATCATCTTCCCATTCAAACTCACCGCCATGAGGCAAAGGCACCGCTTCAAAATCGCTCCACACCAACTCTTCCTGACTATCTAATGAAGTCGCATAAACAACTGCCTGATGGGTATGGCCGAAAAAGCACAAGCGCTGCGACATGAGGCGCATGGTCGCTGCCGCCATGCTCATGTCGGTGATGTATTCTTCCCAGGGGTTACGCAAGCTGCCATGCACCGCCTGTAAATTCCATTCGGTGAATTCCTGGGCGCTCGGCAAAGAGCGTAGCCAGTTTGCGTTTTCGGGCGTAAGCTGCTGGCGCGTCCAATTAATCGCCCACGCTGCAATGTCATTAAACCACTCGGTATCAATCAGCCCCAAAGCCGCCGCATCGTGATTACCCGATAAGCAAATGGCTTCGTGTTGCAGCAAAATTTCGCAGCACTCATTGGGGTGCGCGCCATAACCAACTACATCGCCTAAACAAAGCAACGCATCAAACGAACCAACGCTTTTGAGAACCGCTTCCAAACCAAAGCGATTACCGTGAATATCAGAAAGAATCAAAAGTTTCATGAATTACAAATGAGAAGCGCATAGTTTCGCATTTACGGTGCCGTTAAGGCTGATTTTGCGGCACGTCGGCGTTTTATCCACCAATATAACCCGCCAATACATAACAGCACCAACGCCACTAATAGCGCTATCAGGCCTTGAATAAATCTTACGCCAGGTTCGACATATACATCGTCAATTACCGGTGGCCCGGCATCATGCCATTCGTTCCAAAAAGTCGCATCCGTATCGGGATGGCGGCCAGCATTTAAGCGCTCCATCATGTAAGCTGTGCGCCGCTGGTGAAACTCTTCGGCCTCGGCGCGCAATTTTTGATATTGCTTTTGTAATTCAGGATAGCGATCTTCATACAGCATCAAAGGAAATTGCTTTGGTTTTAATAACTGTGCCAGAGCCTCACCTGTTGGCGCGCCAAAACATAAAGAGCGTTTGCCTTGCCGCGCTAATTCCTGGCTACGCACGGCAGCCAAATAAGCAACTGGAGCTGCACGACTGGCTAAGGCATTGTGTAAAGCGTGAAACACGTCAATGCTTTCCCAACCACCACCTAACACAATTAAACCCGATATGCCTTTGGCTGCTTCTGCACTGTTTTCATCTTCATCGCCCACTTCAAAAAATGATGGAAATTCATCTATCCACTTCACTACAGGATTGCGAAGCATCCATTGCATCGCTTCCAATTGATACTTTTCGCGGCCAAAATGGGCGTTGGGGTTAATTTGAATCGCACGTTTGATATGGTCGCGTCCCTCCTGCATAGGCTTGATATTTCTGCGATTGGCACCAGAGCGCAGCCACTCATGCGCTAAGAAAGTTCCCAGGTTCGCGTGATAACGATACCAGTGCTCTTTGGTGGCCTTGTTGAAACCGCGCTTATCTAAGAAGCCACGCTTGCGATTCATCCAAGCGATAGCCTCTTTCCCGCGCCCTAAGCGGTCACAGGCTACACCGGCATCGTCGTAAAGCTCGAACTTGTTCGGTTGCTTTTTCAAAGTCTGCGTCACACGCTGTAAACGCATTTGATAGTAGAGCGGTGGATTACGCTCGAAACGTCCAGTAATGATTTGCACCACATCGGGCAAACCTTTCGCTTCGGCTGCCAATGTATCCGAATCCCAGGCACAAGGATGTCCCGGCACTATCCAACAAAAGAGACTACCGAGTAACAAAAGAGAACGCATAACAGCCTCCAAACTTTTGGTGTGACTTGTTTATGATGCTCGGCTTCACGTCATAGGTTCACGGTATCAATATATGCCCGGTGCGGCCTTGCCAGCCATCTATTAAGAGCCAGAACAGCATCATAAAAATGTCGCCGAGTGCCAGGCCTAAGAAAAACGGCATGGCGGCGCGGTAGCTCTCGTTGCCGCCAAAGCGCGTAATCAGCGATTTGCACAGCCAGCCTAAAAACGCCGAGAGCCATAAGTTGTGCATCGCCCAGGAAATCGCCATCACATAACCCGTCGGATGCAAGGGAAACCACAGAAAGCGCGAGCGTAAAAAAGCCATGCTCCATACCATCATGGCGCCGGAAACTATCCAACCAAAAACTAAAGGCGCTTGTGTAACTTCGCCGCGTGCGAAGGTATCAATTTGCCCACCAATAATGGTGGGCGCCGTGCGCGGCACGAAAATATTCGCTAACGATAGCGAACCGATTTGATAGCTGAGTTGCACTTGCCGGCACGCCGCGACAACAAAGGAAAGCATCATCGAAGCGGCCAATAACAACCACAAAGAACGCTGTGGAATTTTGCGGTCAGAAGCTAATTTCAAACTGGTAATCCACGACGGCATCAGGCAAGAGCGCATATCGCCGGGATAAGAGATCATCACTGAAGCCGCCGGCGCATCGCCCAAAGCCGTGCCCGGCCCGGCACCAAAAGCGTGCGACCAAATCAGAAGCGGCGGATGCGCTTTCCCTATGAAAAGCAAGCCGCTATCGGCCAAAACCCGCGACAAAACTATTGAAATAACAAGATAAGAACTCCAAAACAGCAGCGCAATCAACGGATGCACGCCCGCTAAAACCGCCCATCCTACAAGATAAGAAAACGCGGCCAACATTCCCCAAAAAGCTACGGGGTAAGGCATCGCTTCTTCGTCTTCCTGGGCCGTGCGTGGCACTTTAAGAAAGGCGCGCTTGAGGACATGAGCAAAGTGCTCACGACCCGTCCAAAAAACAAGCGCCGCAATGGCTATGTAAGCGCCGACTTCCTGATAACCGGCGAATGCTTTGCCGCCCGCCGACATGCCTGCCGGTAGCGTTCCGGGTGGATAGCCCAGATAATAAGCCGCAACCAGTTGAAACTTGAAAAACCAGAAGAAAAACCACAATGAAAAGGAGATTTCCGCAGTCAGCAAATAAGATAAGCCCAGTGCCAAAGGAAAGACTTTAAAAAGCATCGTCCCGGTCTGATTCCACGGCGCTTCAGAAAACAAGGCGGCCACGGGAATTTCCAGTGGCACCAGCGGCACATCGGGAAAATACAAATTGGCACCGTTTAGAAGTTGAATCAAAGCCGCGATGGCAAAGCCGCCCCACATGCGCGGATTGCGCCAGAACAGAGAACTTCCCCCCTTACCAAGGGGGGATTGAGGGGGGTCTTCATGCACCGTCATTTCCAGCGGCAAGCGCAAAAGTGGAAACGAGAGGGCTTCATTTTCGCACCACTGAGCGCGCAAAATAACACTGAGGCAGCCTGTCATCAGCATGGCGGCGATGCCGACGCTCGTCCAGGCCACCATCGGCACCAACCACGCCACCCACGGCACATCGCCGCCGTTGCCACTGAAATAATCTTGCACTAACTGTGAGCGATAGCGCCCGGCTTCGTCCAAAGCGGGCGTCATCCACCAGGGCAAATTTTGCAGAAATTCCAGCCACTTGTTTTCCGGCGTCGCATAGTAAAACGCACCGACAATATAAGTCGGCCAATACATGTTGCCGCCGATTCCCGCCACTAAACAAGAAAACAGGCACGACAGATAAATGGTTAGCTGCTCATCGCGCGTTAGTTTCAACCGATGATGCACTTTTTCCAGTAAGGAGTTGAGCATCACCAAAACCAGAAGCGTTATTACCGCACCCGGCGCGAAATGTTGAGAACCCAGATAGGTGTTGTTCAGCTTTAAATCAATAAGGGGAATGATATAGCCAAAAAACGCGGCCAAGAGCAGGCTCAGACAAATCGCGCGCAGTGTCAGGGCGCGCGATGAGAGAGCACCTGACGATTTTGATGTTTCGTTACAGGAGAGTGTCAATTGCGCCGCAGGTGCCTCATGCATAAGAGTAGGAATGCGCTTAAATATACTCGAAATTTGTTCCTCTTCCCGCAACAGCGTTATCTAAACTGATAACGTAAAACCTTTTATGAAATCCTTCTTCAAACCGCTCCTCCCACATCTCATCTGCCTTTTGACTGCATCGCTTTATCATGCAAGCGCGCAACAAGTGCCGCTTGTCGCGCATTATCCACTGGAATCCAACACCCCCCTTTCCTCCCCCCTTGGCCAGGGGGGAGAAAGGGGGGTGTTGGTAGATAACGGCCCGTTAAAACTGAACGGCACCATCGGCACGGGAACGCGCTTTATACCCGGCAAAGTTGGGCAGGCGTTGGAATTTGCGGGCGCCGGAGAAAGCCGCGCCTGGGTGAATAACGTCGGCTTGATTGGCCGTTTAAGTAACAAAATCACTATCACAGCCTGGGTTAAAGTTGATGACTACGCGCACGCGGGCGGCATTATAGCCAAGCGCGCGCAAAACGTCGCGGCGCCCTTTTCGCTTTCGATTGGCAAAGAAGGCCAACTCGGTTTTGAAGGCAATAACGGGCAAGGCTGGGATAGCCTTTTCACCGGCCCGAACATTGTGCCCGAAGGCCAATGGTTTCATCTAGCCTTTGTATATGATGCAGGCAGCGAGGCGCGCTTTTTTGTGGATGCGAAACTGGTTGGGGCAAAGAAGATGAGCCGTGCCCTGGCTTCTAATGACCAAGATTTCGTTTTAGGCGCCGATCCGTTTCGTGGCGCGTTTAAAGGCGCTTTGGACGAAGTGAAACTCTTCGCAGCGGCTTTAAACGCTGAGCAAATTCAAAACGAAGCCAATGGACAGGCGCTGCCGGTTCGCGCCGCGAAAAACGAAGATTTTTCCGAGCCAACGCACTTGGTAAAGATGGCCTTAGTGCGGTTCGACCAACCGATTGGCTTTCAAGAAGGCTATGGCCGCACACGCCTAACTGCGCAGAAGGTAGCCGGGCCGGATGCCGTGGATTGGCCGCAAATCACACTGGATGGCAAGCCGATTTTTGCCTTATCCGGCGAACAAGATGTAGATTTGCCCCTGCGCGAAAACGGCAAAGAGCGCTCACTTTTTCAGCAGCCTTATGATCAAATAATCGAACCGGGCAATCATTGGGTGCGCGCCATCCAATGGATGTGGGGCCAGCGTTACGCTTACACCACCGACCGCACAGCGCGCACCTGGCATAACGACTATGAGCTATGGGCTTTTCCGATTCTCATTCAAGGTGCGGGCGAAGCAGATGTCAAAGATGTCGTTTTGAAATACGATGGCAAAATTATCTATCGAAATGCCGGGCCGCTTCGTTCTTTGACTTTGCTTTTGCCGCAGGGCAGCATGCCTTATGAATTGTCTGTCGCGGGTCGCCCTTTTCAACAGTTTGCCGCCGGCCTTTCAAGTAATTTGCGCCTGTCAGCCTGGCCGGTGAACATCGTCTTGTCCGGCACGCCGCGCATTACCGTTACCAATGCGCCGCCGGCTTTTATTCATAAAAAAGAGTGGGACGAAGATTTGAAAGCGATGCGCGAAGCCAAAGCAAGTGGCGCTATGCCACCCTTCCAAACCAGTTCTTCTGCTGCGCGCCCGCCGATTTCGGTTTATGCCATCAACCCGCCGCACGGCATGGGCGGTGGTGCCTTTTTCTTTGGCGGCGAGCATTTAAAGAAGTTTGAAGGAAGCGCCGCGCAATATGCGGATTACTTAGCCAACCTTGGCATTGATCATGTCTGGGAAAAGCAGTGGAACGATGAATATGCTCGCGCTTTAGCCGCAAAAAATATCCAGTTCGGTTACATTCCCGGCACCAGTTGGGGACGTCCGTTTTTGGCGCATCCGAACCTCGCGTTTTTCGCGGCCAACCTGCCCGACTGGCACACGCCGCTGTATCGCGATTTGCAATTGCACGCGCAAAAGCTAAAGGCTTATCGCAACTTTGCCGGCCTTTCAATTGGCGCTGATAACGGCGGTTATGTTTCGTTCTGGGACTGGGCGCCGCCGATTCCCAATCGCCCCTGGGGCGAAGCCTTTGAACAATTCCGCACTACCATACCGCCGCTTTTTCCGGCGAATTATCAATTTGAACCTCATAACCCTGACCGGGCGTATGGCAAAGGCCTGATACCGTCCAAACAAAGCAATTCGCCGGAGGTGCTGTTGCCAAAGCACATGGGCGGTAGCATAGATGTGCATGAGTTTTTGCATTATGTGGCGCATTACGATGAGACATTCAAGCAATATGGCTACTTTGCCAATGCGGTGCGCGAAGTTGACCCGAACTTAAAATTTTTCAACGGCAGTTTCGGCAGTTCGCCGGGTGTGGGCGGGCGCGGTGGCTGGCCCTGGGCCAGCATTCCAGGCGCGCCGATGCACGAAAATCTAAGCGTCATGCAAGCCTACGATTGGAACGAGCTTTCTTCCTCCAAGCCGATGCATTTGGTGGCGCTGATTGACCGCTTAAAGTTGTATTATCCAAACAAAGCGGCGTGGGCTTTGGTGGATGATTTCAAACTGTTTTTCAATCGCGAAGCGCGCCAACGCGCTTATGCTTTGGCCCTGACGCGTGGCATTGACGCCATCGGCACCACCTTCTTAGCGGCGCCGAATGGCAGCGAAGCTAAACCGCAAACCATCGCCGAACAAAAGGAGCTTTTCGCCTGGATTCACAAGCACGGCAGTGTTTACAAAGGCACAAAGCCTTTGGCATCGGTTGGCGTGTTATACGTGCATCCGCAGGCGCTTTTGCGGCGAGTTAATCAGGATGCGAATGCCAAAGATGAAGTGCTTTTGCGCGGCTCGCACGAAGGCAAAACAACAGAAGCCTTGTGGCTTTGTCACGCTGCCGGTTGGCCCGCGAAGATCATCACGCCCGAAGAGTTAAAGCAAAGCATGTTGTATCGCGGTTTGGAAACGGAAATCAAAGTCATCTTGCTGACCGGCCTCAATCGCTTCGACGATTCATGGCTATGGTCGAATGACCTCGAAGAAGAATTGAAAAGTTTCGTGGCGCGCGGCGGCAAAATCATTCTGGATGATGAATCGGTTGTGCCCCCCGGCATCGCGGCGGCAAAGACCAACTTAAAAATTCACTCTTACGTGCCGCAAAGCGACACCGATTGGACGCCGAAATTGTTTGCACGAAACAAAAGCAACATTCAACTTTTGCGTGCCGCGATGCAAGGCGTCGAAAAGCCTATTGTTACATCGGATAACCCGACTATTTGGGCTATTCCGCATCAAACCGGCAGCAATCTCTATGTTACCGTTGTGAATTGGGGCCACGATGAAAGCAAAAACGCCAGCCAATGGGTCAAGCCGCAAACCGGAAGCTTAAAGTGGAACACCAAGCGCCCGATTCAAGATTTGCAAGGCAAAAAACTCACGCCACAAGAAGCGCAAAAAGTGGACTTGACTAAAAACGGCATGGCTGTTTTTGTTTTGCCGGCTGAATCATCAGGGTTAAGAGATGAAGAGGCTGGTGTTTTAAGTGGCAATATAAAGAAGATTTCTTCCACGCCTCTCGAAAAGTTTGCCGTGCGAAGCCACCCATTAGTTATCGCGCTGATACCGGAACAAAAAGCCGATGCCAAAATGCAATCGCTGGCGAAAAAGCTGAGCGAATTGTATGCAAAGCAAGGCCGCAAAGTTGAAGTTCGCACTCTTGCGCCGGGCGATGTTGTTCTGAGTTTGCAAGAGTTGAACTTACAAAAGTTGCCACGCTGGAAAACCATTGATGCCGATTTGGTTTTATTGGGCAACGCGCAGAATAATCTGCTTATTTTCGATCAGGTGCGTGGCGGCTTGTTGGATGCAACAACATCTGGCGCTAAGGTGACTTATTCGCCCTTTTCCGGTGAATTCCAAGCGTTAAATATTGTGGCTGATGATGTAGATGGATTGGAAAAAGCCATCATGCAATTAACCCGATAATTTGGTTCACCGCCGAGACACAGAGACGCAGAGATTAAATTTCTCGCTGCGTCTCTGTGTCTCGGCGGTGAATTTTCACAATGCGCCCATTGGCTAAGTGCATTTCATGCGTGAGAAAATCTGGAAAATCGGCTTCGTGATGCGAGACGAAAATGAAGTGTGTGCCAGCTTGCGCTAATTCTTCAAAACGCGCCGTGATGAAGTCCCGCGCGGCTTCATCCAGCCCGTCGAATGGTTCATCCAATAGCAAAATTTGCGGACGATGCACCAAAGCGCGGGCTAAAAGAACCTTGCGGCCTTCGCCCGTAGATAATCCCTGAAAAGGACGCTCGGATAAGTGCGAAATTTGGAGCCAATCCAATAAATAATCAACGTGCGCTTTCTGTTCGTCGCTGATACGTTCAATTAGTCCCAACCCAACGCTATGAAAAAAGCCCGAAGCGACAGCCTCGCGTGCGCTGACAGCTTCGTGATATTTAGCCTGTGATTCATGCGAGAGCAGGTTGATCTTTTCTTTTAACTTCCACAAGCCTTCAAAAGTCGTTCTACCAAAGCGATGGACATGCCCCCCACGCGCCGGCCATAAATCGCCGGTCAGCATTTTTAAAAACGTGCTCTTACCCGAACCATTGGCGCCGATAACAGCCCAATGCTGACCGGGTAACATTTCCCAGTTAAAATCGTGCAAGATTATCTTTTCGTCAAGAATTACATTAGCGTTTCGCACGCAAAGCAAAAATTGGTCTCGTCCATTTTCAACCGGAAGGCGGGAAGGCGGGAAGACGGAAAGAGAAGAAGGGAGTTGTTTCGAGGCGAGGCGACCAATAGCTTTTGAATTACTATGCGCGATATTACCTTTCTCATTTCCTTCCCGGCTTCCCGCCTTCCCGCCTTCCCATTGAAAAACTGTTGACCAAACTTTGCCGTTTTGCAGTTGCAACACGTTTTGCAAACAAGGGATGATTTCTTCGCGCCGATGCGTGCTGCAAATCAATTGCGTGCCGCTACTGGCCAATGTGGCAAGAAAGTCCAGCATAGCCCCGCGCGAAAAGGCATCAAGCCCGGCGCAAAACTCATCGAGAATTAAAATTTCGGGTTTGGATAATAGCGCGCGCGCTATTAATAAGCGGCGCAATTCGCCCTGAGAAATCTGTTGGATGCTTGATTCTAATAATCCGCTCAGGCCCAGATGCGAAGCTAAATCTTCGGCTTGCTCTGTTTGCTCTGGTGTTGGTGTCTGATGCAACAATTCGCTGCCAAAAAAGCCGGTATGCAAAAGTTCGCGCCCGCTAAGCGGCCATTCCTGGCGCCAGTATTTAGCCTGATGCTCAAATGAAATCAAAGCGATTTTTTCTTTGGAACGAAAGGGGCTAAACGTCGCTTCACCCTCGAAAAAATACGTGCGGTTGCCGGCATGGTGATCGGGCCACAAATCGCCGCGCACGATTTTGAGCAGGGTGCTTTTACCGGCGCCGTTGCCGCCTAAAACGGCCCAGTTTTCGCCCTGCCGGATTGTCCACGAAATATTCTCTAAAATGCGTTGTTCGCCGCGTGTCAGGGCGATATTTTGCAATTGAATTAAAACTTCAGGCACGAAATTACTTTAACTAAAAAGCAAAACAAAAAGCCCGCGAAAATTTTCGCGGGCTTTTTGTTTTGAGTAATTTTATTTCGACTGTTTTTAGGCTGTTGAGGCATCGGCGTAAGCCTCTTCGCCATGTAGTGAAAGGTCGAGTCCACGATCCTCTTCTTCAGCACTAACACGCAAGCCGCCCATAGCCTGGATCAATTTGAATAGAATAAAGCTGATCACGAAGGTGTAAACCGCTACAATGCCGGTGCCCATCAACTGCTTCATCATCTGCCCGATGCCGCCGGCTACTGCAAACGGACTAACACCGGAGCCGCCAATATCGGTTGAACCAATTGCTGCTGATGTGAAAAGTCCCGTAAGCAAAGCGCCGGTAAAGCCACCAACGCCGTGCACCGCAAAAGCATCCAGGGAATCATCTAACTTGCTTTTGGCACGAATCGTCGCCGAAGCGTAGCACACAGCAGAGGTAATAGCGCCCACCATCACCGCGCCCATTGGTTCTACAAAGCCGCAGGCTGGTGTAATACCAACCAGACCGGCAACGGCACCAGTGCCCGCACCCAAAGCCGTCATCTGTTTGCGAGTGATTTGATCAATAATCATCCACATCAACATGGCGGCAGCAGCACCTAACGTGGTGTTCACAAAGGCTAACGTCGCCAGCGAACCGGCACCAACAGCCGAACCAGCATTGAAGCCATACCAACCGAACCACAACATGCCAACGCCCAGCAAGCAAAGCGGCAGGCTATGAGGCAGCA
>DASWNL010000076.1:0-2104 GCA_036399215.1 Abditibacteriaceae bacterium | reverse complement strand
AGGTTTCGTTTTGTTCAGCAGTTGCGAAATCGCAATCTGTCGCACAAGGCGAACACCCTCCGGCTTTTGAGTTTGCTCGTTAAGATTTAAGCGCTGTTTCCTATCGAGTCGGCTGGCTTGTTGGCATTACCGGCACTGGTTCGTTCACGGGGGACATTATAAGTCTGGTGACCAAAACAACGGCGGCAAACAACAGGCACATTCGACATGAATGCTCCGACTAAAGTGGAAATAGGCTGTCCACAGACCGAACAATTCGCGTGCTTCCTTCTTGGCATGATGACCTCCACTTTACGGCTACAAATTCTGCCTCAACCGCAAAGTTGAGTGTAGGACGCTAAAGTAGAAAATTGCGTTCCTTGTTAGGCATCACTGCACCTCAATTGGCCGTAATTTTTCGAGGGCGACTTGCAAAGGCAATTCTTCTTGAACACCGGCATCCAAATCTTTAACCATAATGGTTCCGGCGTTTAATTCGTTATCGCCCAGCAACAAAGCGAAGCGCGCATTTTGACGATTGGCTTCGCGCATTTGCGCTTTGAGACTACGCCCTACGAAATCACAGTCGGCGTTAATTCCCGCAGCGCGCATTTGATGCAGAATTCCCACTCCTGCGCCCCGCGCTTCCTCGCCCATTGTCACTAAAAACACTGTAAGGCGCGGTGTTGAATCTTGGGCAGCACCCAACGCAGCGCGCACTAAAAGTAATCTTTCAATGCCAGCCCCCCAACCAATGCCCGGTGTTGGTGGCCCACCTAATTCCTCAACCAGGCCATCGTAACGTCCACCCGCCAAAACGGTGCTTTGAGCGCCTAATTTATCAGATACAAATTCAAAGGCGGTGCGCGTGTAATAATCGAGGCCACGCACTAACAGAGGGTCAACTTCATAAATGATGCCGAGCTTATCGAGATGTTTCTTTAACTGCGCGAAGTGCGTTATCGAGTCTTCGTCATGAGCTTCTAAATAATCGAGCAAGCGCGGCGCGGCTTCAACGGCTGCATGATCGCGTGGGTCTTTAGAATCGAAAACGCGCAGCGGATTAACAGCAAGGCGTCGTTGTGAATCCTCACTTAATGTTGAAATGCGCGCACTGAGAAAAGTCTTCAACTCTTCGAGATAACCGGCACGGCTTTGCGGTGTGCCCAGTGTGTTCACTAGCAATTTGGCTTCAATGCCCAGAGACTTCAAAAAATCCGCAGCTATTGCCAGAACTTCAGCATCGGCTTCGGGCGAAGCGCTGCCTAACAGTTCAAGACCGCATTGATGGAACTGCCGCTGGCGCCCGGCTTGTGGGCCTTCATAGCGAAACATTGGGCCGCAGTAAGACAGTTTGGACACCGGCCCGCGCTCGTTCAAATGCGCTTCCAAAAAGGCGCGCACCACAGAAGCGGTGCCTTCGGGACGCAGGGTATAACTCTGTTCATCGGGTGCCGTAAACGTATACATCTGTTTGGTCACCATGATGTCGCTGGATTCACCGGTGGCGCGGGCAAATAGCTCGGTCGCTTCAAAAAGCGGCGTGCGAATTTCGCCATAGTTATAACGCTTGCAAAGGCTGCGAAACGTGTTTTCTACCAAGTGCCACTCGGAGATTTTTTCCGGCAAAATATCATGCGTGCCGCGTGGCGATTGAAAATTTCTAATCTTGCTCATGGCCCCGCAGTTTAACGCGCCCTATAGCAACAGCGCGAAGCATGACGGTAAAAGCGGCACGCAATCAGCAACCTGTGGGGCGGAGGTTACTATGAATCCTGAAAATAACGGCGCACCCAATGCGCCCATTGAAATTGCTGGTGCAGCCACGCGCGACAGTGTGCAAACCGACTTGCAACCTAACGATGGAACGGCTTCTGGCGGCGATACCGTAGATAAAAACGCGCTTCCCGGCCTGACTTTGCCGCCTGATGATGTGGATTTGCCCGGCCCCGCTTTTAATCTTGAAAGTCCTTCCCGCGAACCGGAGAATTGAGAATAGTTTGAAAGTCTGATAAGAGAGGCACGTCATTCTTATCTCTTCCTATTTTGCAAACAGGTTTTGAAAACAGGGTTGGTTTTGGTGTTTGAACTTTTATTCCGTGCTTTTATTCTGATTTTTGACCAT
>DASWNL010000075.1:0-7868 GCA_036399215.1 Abditibacteriaceae bacterium | reverse complement strand
TTCAAAACGAATAAAGCCGCCACCATAATCATCCGCCGCGTATTGCGAATAGATTTTCTTGTCTATCGTTTCGTAGTTCATATAACCCTGCCCGCGTGGGCCGAATTTCGCGCCGGACACACCGGTAACAGAAACAGGTTTGGGAAAGCCAAGCAACGCCCAACTGGCATCCAGAACATGCACGCCCATGTCACGGAAGGCGCCGCCGCCGGCGTGAATAAAACCTAAATTCCAAACCGGAATGCCGCTGCGCCGCACGCTGCGCGCGCGGGCATAATAAATGTCACCAAAAGTCCCGGCCTCTTTTTGCTTGCCTAAATAACGGCAGCCAGGGCCAAAGCGCGTAGAGAGCGACATCATGTTCACCACGCCCGATGCTTCAGCGGCTTTAACAATCTTTTGCGCAGCGCTCAGCGAATCGGCTAAAGGCTTGGTAATCATGACGTGCTTATCGTTTTTGATGGCTTCGAGGCCAATCGGCACATGCAGTTGGTTGGGCGTGCCAACGAAAATGGCGTCTAATTCCCCGTCGCGGCACATCTCTTTGAAATCGGTGTATTTTTTGACTTCATGGCCTAAGTCTTTTTCAAAGTCATCCATGCGACTCATGTCCAAATCGCATAATGCCGCGACTTCGCCGCGCGGGTTGGCTTCAATCGCCTGCGCATTTGGGCGCCCGATACCCATGCCGACGATTCCTACTCGTAGTTTCTTGCTCATTGATTTCCTTTCACAAAGCCTTCGATGCACCAAAGGTGTGCCTTGAGATGATCCTCACCTTAATACGCCTTTGAATTTACTGTAGCGGCAATTCTCAGCGGCTTAACGCGAAATTGACATCCTCAAGAGCCTCAAGAGAGCACCGGTAAATGGGCACTATCTTTCAGTCAGTTCGCCCGTGAATACAATACCTGATAAGTTACTTTTCAGCATCAACAGAGGGAAAACGTCTTGGTGCAGGCCTACCAGCACGGGCTACCAAAGCTGGCTTACCAGCACAAGATTACTGACGCATTGGTTCGGTGAACTCTTCGAGAGAAACACACCGAATTAGGGATTCTCGCGGGTAATGCATCCGCACTTGACTTTGCCATATATCACTTCAAAGAGCGGCCCAAGCGGTCAAGCCGTTACCATGTCAGCCGTTACCATAGAGGCGCAGCATTTGTCGATTATAATCGCAATCGAAAATTTACTAATCCTTCTCCTGACTGCAAGTTCTCCGAGTTCGCCGTTTATTTTGCATTAAGAGTTTTATCCCTTATAATGATAAAAATGTTGCAAAGACGGAACTCCAGATAGAGACAACCCAATGAGGGGACAAGCATGGAATTTAAAGACGATACCCTATTGGATTATCAGGTGACGGATCAGATGTCGCGCCGGGAGGTGCGAGTCGCGGTTTCGATGGTCGGCGGCAGTTCGCTGGCGATTTACGAAAACGGCGTAGCGCAAGAGCTGTTTCGCATGGCGCATGGACGGGGCGCCTACGGTGTGTTGAAGCGCATCACGCATTCACACGCCTATGTGGATATTCTGTCGGGCACCTCGGCAGGCGGCATCAACACGATTTTTCTCTCGACCGCTCTCACGTTGGGCACCGATTTGCCGGGCACGCGCGCCGATTGGATTCGCCTGGGCAATATAGACGACCTTTTGCATAGCGCCTCCAACACGCGCGCGCGCTCGCTGCTCAATGGCAACCGTTATTATCTGGAAGAATTAGAAGGCGTGTTCGAGCGACTGTGCGATCCGCGCAACTTGGTTACGTGGCCGGCGCGTGAAAAAGGCGGCGTTCCATCCGGCATTGATGAGGCGACCGGCGCTTATGGCGACCTCGACCTATTTGTAACCGGCACCTATTTTCGGGCGCAGCCACAAGTTTTTTTCGATGCCCGTGTGCAGCCCATCTTGAATAACAATTACGCTGGAGTGTTTCGCATGAAGCATCGCGCCCGTCGCGAAGAAAGCCACTTCGATGCGCGCCTGAACGATGCTTCATGCGACAAAGATTTTCCTCAACCAAGGCCCGATACCACGCCGGCACGCCGCCGCAAATGGAGCCAGAGACTGGCGCGCGTGGCGCGCACCACTTCTTCGTTGCCGGCTATTTTCGAGACTTCTACCGTGCAACGCGAATTGATGAACGGCATCATTGCTCTGCCCACCGATGTTCCGCCGGATTGCCCGCATTACATGGGAGACGGCGGCTATTTAAACAAGCGCCCGCTCAACCTGGTCTTGAAGGAAATTTTGGGGCGGGCCGCGCATCATGAAGTGGCGCGCAAGATTTTCTTCGTCGAACCGGTGCCCGAAGAAATCAAGCCCGCAACCGCCAACAACCCGGAGCCAAACGCAATTGAGCACGCGCAATTCGCGACCAGCGTGCCCGACTGGCAGAACCTGAGTAGCAGCTTGCAGGAAATCCATCAGCACAACCAGCGATTGCAGCGTGTAGACGAAGCTCTGGAAGTGGCGCGGGCACGCGTTTTCCAGCACACCAGGCCTTCGCGCTCGCAAAAAGAATTGTGGATCAAGATTCGCTTGCAGGAACTACGCGACGAAACGATTACGCTGTGGAGTCGCGCTCTGGGATTAGGCGATGCCGAAGGCGTCAGTGACTCGTTTCAAACGGTTGACGCCTTGCGCGCCTTGCACGAACGCGCCATTCCGCTACGCTTGATGCGCAACCATTTGCTACCGCTTCTCGAAAAACACTGCGAAGAATTGGCGGAACTGCATCGCAATAACGAACGGCCCACTTTGTTGTTCGGCGTGGACGAAATAGATACGTTGCAATTCAAAAGAAAAACACTGCGCGCGGTTAAGGAAATCTACGACGCCCTGTTCCCCCCACCACAACCGGGACAAAAGCCGTTACCCGTTCCACCGAGAGAACGACGCCATCCCACGCAGGCGCGATTGCGCGAATGCTATCACTTGCGCGATCTGGCGCAAATCATCGAAGACAACGTGGCCGCTGTTTTGGCCAATGCCGTTTTTTCACCCGAATATCTGGCTGTTGAAAGTGCGCTACGCGACGGCAGCGCCTTGGAGGAGTGCCAGGGGAAATTGCTCGCACTCTGGTTCGTGTTAGTCGGCAGCCTGCGCGAACTTCTGGCCGAAGGTAACGGCACTTTAGACAACATTCGGACGCTGCCACCTGCTCCACCTGAACTCGATGAGCAAGGCCAAAAAAGAGCGGATTATGGCACGCCACTCGAAACCGAAGACGAACGCCACCTGCGTGAACAATGGAACGCCCGCGTCTTGCGCGACTTGTTGGAAAAACGCGGCCAAGATATTTGTGCGGCCCTGCGCGATGCCAGCGATGCAGGAGAGCAGCGGCGTCAGAGATGGCAAGAACAAGCCAAAAACGGCGCACGCGTTTCGTTCATCAGACGCCTCGATGATTATCTCAATCGCTTAATTCGAGATTCCGCGGTGGAACTGAAAGAGGATTTCAAGTTGCGCGAAGCACAGTTGTCCAATCCCTCTAAGGCCGCTCTAACCTGGGCATGTGCCGCCCTCAACGTTAAGACCGACCCCAATGCACCCGCGAAAGACCCCGTCCTGGGCATGATTCACAGTCAATTTGAGGCCTTAGACGCTTATCTGTTCCCTATTGAGCGCGCCGCCGATTTGAAGTGCCGCAATGCGCTTGAAATCGTGCAGATCAGCGCCCGCGACGTGCGGGTTATCTTTGGCGACCGCGACGCGCGCGATAAGCTCAGTGGCGATATGTTGATGAATTTGAGTGGTTTCCTGAGGGCATCGTGGCGCGCTAACGATATCTTATCAGGGCGCCTGGATGGCTCAGGCGCCATCATCGAAAATCTGCTCGACCGCGCTCGATTACGCCGCGTTTTAAGCATCAATAATGAGGCCCCCACCTGGAATACCGCCCAGCGCATTTTAGCTGCCGTAGATGCCTACGTTTTATGTGGCGATGTGTGCGGGCAGCTTTTTGACCACGCGCTCCCCGCACTGGACGCCGACGGCTTGCCGCCCTTGCCGGGCGCGCTCGATGAAACCGGCAATTACCTTTGTGCAAGATACGAAAAGGAAGTGAAGCGCGAAGGCGACATCGTCCGTAGTGACCGCGCGCAAATCTGGCACTGGTTGACTGAGGGGCATAAAACAGAAGGCGCGATTCCCGGCCCGCACAGCGGATACCGCTTGTTATCGCGATGGCTGGCGCATCGCCATCAACTGGAAATCTTGCAAGACGAAGTGCCCGAAGTCGTGGCCGCCGCCGTGGCCGAACACGCCGAGTGGCAGGGCGCACGTGCCGCCCGCGCCTTGCCCGTTTTGCAGAATGACGCCACTGCCGAGGCTTTGCAGCAACAGGCCGACGAGCTTGCAACACTTTCGGCCTATCGCCCCGATAAGGCAACATCCGCTGCGCTTCGTCTGGCAGCACGCGATTGGGCCAAGCGGCTTTTCAGATCAGATAACCATGCCTCAAATGGCAATGTTCCAGATATTAGCGCCGCTAAAGTGGCCGAGTATTACAAAAACGATAAAACCGGCGCCGAAAGCCTGGAAAGCCTGCCGCCGGTGGTGATGCTGCGCCGGGCCTTGCACGTCACCTTAGTGGCCTTGCACATGACAAGCAATTCTTTTCCCGCTACATGGCGCACCTCTCCAGTGGGTAAGACTTTTGGGCGTGTATTGAGCGTGCTGACTTTTTTCGTCGGCTTATTTTATGGTCTGGCCTTCGCTCTCGCACAGGGCACAGCGGCAGCGGCAGCCACACGAGCAGTTGTATTAGCTACTGCAATTTTGAGTTGTGCGGCGCTGGCTATCAACTGGGTAGCACCCAACGCTATTGGCGCTGTTCGTCTGGTAGGATTAATTGCCCTTGTCGCGGCGGCGCTGTTTTATTGGATTCACTTACAAACCACGCCACCAAAAAGTCCGGCGACCCGCGCCCGACGGCAAGCATTATGGAAGCGCGGCCTGATGGCAATAGGGTTTTCCCTCTGCGCCGTAATTCCGGCAGTGGTCGCTTATAATACAAAGCGCCTGTGGCATCCATGGCAGTTGGCGCAGCCAGAAAACCTGGCCTGGGCGATGGGCGCTTGCGACTTGCTCTTTTTGCTGTTGATGTTTGCTCTGGCGGCGCTGGAGCGGCCCTTGCGCGCCGCATCGGCGCCATTGGGCATTGTTTCTCTGGAATTGGCCGGTAACTCTCGCAAAGGCGAGGCAATTTTAAAACCTTGGACTGAAAAAACGCGCCGTCACGCCATCGCCAGCCTGGGACTGGATTTTCTGTTTATTCCTTGTTATGTTGCTTTTTTCAGTGGACTTTGCGTTTGGGCATCAAGCCTTCATGCTGCTGAGGTTGACATTCTGGAAGCAATGAATTCACCTGCTGTCGTCAATGGCGGATTAGCCGAACTGGGCATCTTCCTGGCGTGGGGCCAATTTGTCGCCGGAGCTTTAGACATAGCTGAAAATGTTTTCCTGTTACGCCTGCTCTTGAATGATTCCGCTCCACAACCCTTATGGCGTTATGCAGCCCATTGTGCGCGCTGGAAATTTGCCTTGATCATCGCCGCGCTTCTTTATGTATGTGTCACGTTTTTCATTCTGCGACCCGCAAGCTGAAAAACGTAAAGGCCACGACACCTAAAAGCAGTGCATGACACCCAATCGCTTTTTTCTACCGCTTTTGCCATTACCTTCCGCTCAAATATCCATCGCGCAGCGGAAGCCGGCGTGGCTGCTACTGGAGTCCGGCGTGTTGGAGGTGCGCGCCGCCACGCGATAGCGGTTGCAATAGCTGGCATGGCACAAATACGAGCCGCCTTTGATAATCTTACTCTCGCCCTGAGACGGATTGCGCGTAAAAGGGCTGAACCAATCATTGCACCACTCCCAAACATTGCCGGCACAGTTATACAGGCCAAAACCATTGGGCGCAAAACTTTTAACGGGCGCCGTTCCCGTGTAACCATCGGCGCCGCTATTGAACGTAGGAAACTTGCCCTGCCAGATGTTGCACATGTGCTTACTATTGGGTGTTAATTCATCGCCCCAGGGATAGATTTTTTGCTCCAACCCGCCGCGTGCGGCGAACTCCCATTCAGCTTCAGTAGGCAGGCGCTTTCCGGCCCACCGGCAAAAAGCAACGGCATCGTTCCATGAGATGTGAACCACCGGATGCTCCCTAATTTTGCGAATGCTTGAACTCGGCCCTTGCGGCCTTTTCCAACAGGCGCCCTCAATGCCGACCCACCATTCGGTGCCCGCCGCTACGCCCGCTTGTGCTCGTTTGGCTTTACTGGTTACTTCGCGATGAAATACATAGCTCCAGCCAAATTTTTCAGCTTCCGTGGTGTAATTTGTGGCATTGACAAACTCCTCGAACTCTTCGTTGGTTGTGGCGCATTCAGCGATGGAAAACGGCGCCACAATCGCCTCACGCGGCGGCATTTCACCATCGCCAGGCCAGGCTAAATCAGCGCGGTCAGTGCCCATCAAAAACGTGCCGCCTTCCAAACGGATCATGCCTTTACTTGAGCCATGTGCTGCACTTTGAAATGAAATTTCAGTCGGAGCCGCATTCCCATCACGAGAGGCTGAGGGCATGCAGCAAACGGGTTGAGTAGTCAAGGGAATCATAAGGCAAAGGGCATTTTAACCAAGTCGGAAAGCAAGCGAACTTTTTGCTTGCCTTTTGTTTCCAAATGCCCAATGAAATTTTTGCGCCTTCCCTTTTTAGCGGTGCCGGTTTTGTTCCTTTCATGCTGCCTCTCACCGGCTCTGGCAGCGGAGTTTTCTTATAGTGGCAAGGTGCTTTTGCCGGATGGCAAGCCGGCCCAAGGCGCTGAAGTCGCTTTAATTCGCTACAACTCTCAAGCTGAAGCCAATGGCCAATATTACGTGACCGCCGCGCAAAGCACAGCCGATAAAAACGGCACCTGGCAACTGCGTGGCGCCCAGACTGAACCGTCGAAAGACAAAACAGCCGGCACCACAAAAGCTAAAACATCGCCCGGTGTATTGGTGGCTTACGCTCCACACTTTGGCCTAACCTGGGAAACCGTGCTAAGCGGCGCTAAAAGCCCGTTCACCTTAACGCTATCGCCGCCCGGCACCCGCAAGCTCATTATAAAAAATCGTGGAGGCAACCCCATCGTCGGCGCGAAGATTGAACTTTCCTGGCTTTATCGTCAAAACGTAATGCGCGGCGAAGAGAATCGCTCGCTGGGATTATCAAAGGATTTAACCTCACGGTGGGCGCCGATTACTGATGCCAACGGAGCAGTCACTCTGACTTTAGTGCCGCCACTAACGCAGGCCAATTTCATCGTCGCAGCGCCCGGCTATGCCCGCCTGGGCCGTAATGACTACGACCTGACGGACTCCGGCAAGCTGGAAATAGTGCTGCCGCCCGCCATCACGGTCAAAGGCCGCCTGATTGTTGAAGCCGATTCGCCGCTTTCGCCCGCCGGTCGCAAGCTGGCTTTTTATGGACGAGGCACCAGTGACCGCGAGTTCTATGAGCCGCAACCGCAAACAACCGATGAAAAAGGCGAGTTCACCCTCGAAAACATCGGGCCGGGCAAAATAACGGTCTATTTGCGCGAAAGTAACAAAGCTGAGCCGGAAAAAGGCTTTTTGCCGGGGATTGAAAAGCAGTTCACTATCGGCGAAAAAGAAACTACACCAACTGTTGAAATCGCATTGAAAGCGTTGCGCGCCGTGCGCGTGCAGGGCAAAGTAAGCGGCACAGATGGCAAACCGCTTAAAGGGGTAATTTTTTATGGCGATGGCCCCGGACACTCCAGTGGTGGACAATTGGCGGCCAGTGATGCCGGGGGCAAATATGAGTTCTGGGCCGCCGAAGGAAACACGCG
>DASWNL010000074.1:0-5505 GCA_036399215.1 Abditibacteriaceae bacterium | reverse complement strand
CGGTTTCAAATTCAGCGCGGCCAGTGGAATCGAGATTTCATAATCGCCGTCCTTGCCGGAGAGTTGCACCTGATCGCTGACATCATCCACGCGGTCAAGCGTAATGCTGCGCCAGGGAGAGGCAAAGGGAACCGGGTCTTTGGTGCCGGGCACAAGGGCGCGATAAAGCAAAGCGCGTGTTTTGCCTTTGACCTGCGCAATCACAAGGCGCATATCGCCTTCGATAGGTTTGGTGCGTTTCGGGTCGGCGTTGGCATTAGCCCCAATCATCAAATCAAGCGCTCCTCCGGTTTTGAATAATGCGGTAGGCGCTTCGCCGGTGTTGTTCAACAGGTTTTTATCGCCGGTGCGCCACGCTGCGAATAACTTGTTACCGGCAATCGCAACCGCGCCAGTGACATCATACGGCCTGGAATTGGAATTGAAGTTTGCCGCCACGCCGCGCTTATCAATATCAGCCCAGGCAGCGTCGCTCCAATCATTTAAATCACCGTCAACCTGGGGCGCCGCTTCGCGCAACGCGACAACTAAAGTGCCACGTCCCTGCTCGGCCTGGCGCATGGTTTCGCTTTGCACAAAGTAAGCCTGCGCCGCTTGCAGATCGTTAGCAGTTACGCGCAAATTCATCTCAGGCAGACGCTTGATTTTATCCAGACCTTCGAGCCTTACCAAACTGGTGCGGCCTCCATCCACAAGGTAAATTTGGCCGTCCGCTGTTTGCGTAATAGTTGGCCAGAAGTTTTCATCATGCAGCGACAGCCCATTTAATTTCATGCCGCGTTTGGCAACCGGCATTGCCCAGAGCGGCGCCTGGCGCACGTCTTCAAAAAGCTGATCAACAAAAAGCCCGTCCTGAGTCAGCAGATACATGTTGCCCATGTTGCCATTTAACGCCCATAACGGCCCGGCTTCGCCTTTAGGCGTGACAAGCGGCCCCAGCATCCGTGTCGGGCCGATAATCTGGCCGGGGAAACTCGGTTGTGCTGCTTCATGCGAGGGATGCAAACCTGGCCACAAGTTGGGATAGCTCCATAACGGCACGCCGTTTTTCGTGCCGCCGATGCTGAGCTGCGAATACGGCAGGGGCGGCGGATAATGTAGCGTCCAGCCATCTGTTCCGGCTATCGCCTGCCCGCCACCCGATGAGTTAGGATTTTGCGCGCCTGTTGTTAATACCTGTCCGATGTTTAAATCATAAAGCGGCACGCCCTGAGCCGTGAATTTCTGCACGCCGTAGCGCATGGTTTTATCATTCACGCGCGCGGCGATAAAAGCGCCATCCGGCATCATCGTCACGCCGCCGGCAGTGGATTTTTGGAAAGTCACTTCATCGGCATTGACCGCACCATCGTTATTCAAATCCGACCACGCGAACAATACAGGATTGCGCTTCCACTCCTTCTCATCCACGCCTTGCGGCCAGCGCGCTTTAAAAGCAGATTCCTCAAAAAGTTTGATGTCGCGCGTTGAACCTAAAGCAGCTACGGGAAAGGCAAGACCATCACGCATCAGCCAGAGCTTTGCCACCTGCGCGCCGTTAGTCGGGCTGGAATTGAAAGCGTTAGTCATGTATTGACGCCCGTTGATATAAATCGGGTCTTGCGGCCCGGCGTAGAAATGAACATCTTCAAACGGATCGCTTTTTTCAGGCCGCAAATACACATTCACCAACTGGTCGGTGCCCTTGTTCCAATCAAGGCGAAATTCCAGCGCGCCCCCATGTTCATCGGCATAATAAAAGCGCGTCTTATCGCGCGGGTCAAGTTTGCCGCCGCCGCCATAATGCGCCGGGCCGTAAAAGGCTTTCCATAATGTCCCATCAGCATTCCACACGCTGACACGCTTGGGCAAAAAATCTTCTTCCGCCACCCACAGGCGATTGTTGCTATCAACCGTCACGCCGCGCGGATTGTTCATGTGCAGCGCGTCATACTTTCCGGCTTTGGGCACGCCCGCTTTGCCGATGGCGCGCAAGAATTTGCCGTCTGGTGAAAAAACTTTGACTTGATGACTGTTGCCGCGATCAGAGATGTAAATATTGCCTGCCGTATCCAGCGCGATACCCTGTGGGTCTTCTAATTGCGGAATGGCAAATGCAGAATGAGTATTTAGATTGGTTGGCTCGTTAGCACTTATCGTAAAGCGTAATAATTGGTTTCTCGATAGCGCGAGCAAGCGACCTTGTGCGTCAAAGGCCAATCCGCGCACATCTTCCAGTGGCGTGCCGCCTGACACCTTGTTGCTTTTAGCATCCACCAATAGCAACTGTTTTTGCTGTGGCAAGCTCACCACAATTAGTCCGTCGCGCGCTGCTAAACCGCTGATTTCCTGCATCATGTTTTTGGCATCGGCGGGTTTGAATTCATGGCGCACAACAGCTTTTTCTCCACCTTTGGTAATTGCTGTCAGGCGCAGTTCGGCGGTGCCGGAACCTTTGGCCGATTCCCAGACAGCGGCGGTATAAAGCACATGATCGGCAATGGCATTTGGCCCATCATCGCGCGCCATGTAAGGCGCGCCCGTCCAGGCGCCGCCAACGTGGCCCACGCCACCCTGTTTGCGGCCTTCGAGGTCAACCCAGGCCATGCCCGCGCCACCTTCCGCAACGTAACTACCCAGATAAATGAGGGGCTTTCCATTCGCTGTCTTGTTGGCGGGCACAAAGAGAGCCGCCGAGGGCGGCGTGTGATTGGTCAGCCACCCGCCGGTTTTATCTGCTGTTTCCCAGGCCGGTGAACCGGCGTTATAAACCGACATTTCATAGAGCAGATTGATTTCGGGATGCACCAGGCCGCGCACGCGATAATCGCCCGGCGCTACCAGTGTGCCGGGCACATGATAAAGACCGTGCCCCGCCGCATCAGCATCACGACCCAGGTCATCCATGCCGTCCCACCATGCTGTATTCGGCCCGGCGGGAAAGGGAGTATCAGAAAGTAAATTACGAACGCGCTTGCCGCTTTTGTCCTCAATAACTAAGGTGACGAATCCGGCTTCTTTCAAGGTAAATTTGATGGGAATCGGAGGGTGCGATTGGCTTTGTGTTTTTGGCAACAGCGCCGTTTGCAAGGGCGATTTTTCCAACGCTTGCAAAGCTAAAAGCTCGCCCAGCCACACGCGCTTGCCGCCTTCGGGCTTGTTGCGCACATGATCGTGATTCGAGGTCGTTGGTTGAGTAATCTTCAAGCGCAAGGCGCGTGTTGTATAAGTTTGGCCGAGGTCAATCCAGTTCACGCCCAGTTGCAACGGATACCAGTTCTCCAGCTTTTCGACTGTCGCAACCGTTTTCCAGTCGGCTTCAGTCGCTTCACGCGGATGCTTGCTGGCCGTGCCGTTATAAACCTGCACCTGCGCCCCTGCAAAGCCGGCCCATAAGGCATTCAAGCCGCGCAATTTGACAGGCGCGGGCCAGGTTAACATCAGCCATTCGGGGTTCTGCTCCGAAACAACGGTCGCGCCATCCTTGCCATTATCCCAGGTGCGCCAGGTGCCGTCGTTGCTTTCGTTGTTCAAAAGCCCGGCGGCTTCGTTGCGTTTGCTGCTTGAAGCGACAGCCTGTGGTGCCATGTTGGCAAAGCGTTCAGCAAGAATGTAAGCGCCGCCTAAAAAGCCGGCATACGATTTATCAGCCAGTTGTGCCCTATGCGTAAAACGCAAAGCACGCGTAGTCGTATTCGGTGGCAGAATCCAGACGCTGTAACTTTCCCTGTTGCCGGCAACACTCTGCGTTTTGCCGTCACTGATGCGCTCGGCAACAATCCATTGCGCTTCGTTGCCCATATCACCAAAGCCGGGACTATTATTTTTCAAAGCACTGACACGCACATCGCCGCGCACCAAAACCGAACCAACCGGCACTGCACTTTTAAAACCAAGCCGCGCGTGGCGGTCACCAGGCGTTTTGGAATCGCCGAAAGTAAGTCCACGCCATTCGACGCGCGAATCCTGCGTCCAGATAAGCTCTTGTGGGCCTTTGACCGGCAAATCGTCGCGCACTTCGCGGCCATCAACCCACACGGCCAAGGCCGTCGGTTCCAGATCAGCACTTTTAATCGGCGTTTGAAAAATGCCGCGCTCTTGCGCAGACACTGAAAAACAGAACGTAAAAACTACAAGCAAACAGGCCCGTTGAAAGTATTTCATATTGGCTCTTATTCCCATTTCCATTCGCCCCACAATTGCGGATATAACCAGGCTTCCAGTGGTTCGTCATTGACGAGATTGGTTTGCGTATTCGACCAATAGGTGCGCGCCGTATTGATAAGCCCGGCGGCATCGGAGGAGATAAAACCGACATCGCCGCGCAGGCTTTGCCCGGCTTGCGGAGACACTCCTAAATCTTTCAAGGGCAGCGCCATCTCCACGCGATAAAGATTGCCCTGTTTTTTCACCGATACCACCGCATTACTCAAAATCTCTACGCGTTGAAACTGCCTGGTGCCCACCGGAGAAGAGTAAGTTTTTGCCGCGCCAACAGGCGCGTTGGCATCAAAAGGCGCCATCAAAACAGCGACAGGCTTGCCATTCCATTGCGCAATTACAACGCGCTTGTCGCCGGCTTGAGGCTCGTTATGGGCTGTTGTCCGGGTGCCGATTTGAAGATCAACGGCATCGCCGGTTTTGAAAAGCCGCGCGAACTCTTTGCCCTGGTTGAGCCAGGGCGTTGCGTCTTGCACTTCATAAAGTGCATACAGGTTCGTTGCATCATAAGCGAGTTTTACTGTCGCTTTTTCGGGCTGTCCCTGCCGTGCAATTGTGAGCGTTGGAACATCTTTCCACTCATCGGTTTCACCGTTGATAACTGGTGGATTAGCTATCTTTCTGATAGCGTAGGATTTGTTGCCTGCTATATTTTGGGCGCGGGCGAGATTGTCTGTAACAGCTTTTGCTAATTGTGGCGCCGTCACTTTCAAAGTGCCGCCCTGAAATCGGCGAATCGTTTCCAGGCCTTTGATTTCCAGAATCATTGCGGCCTGGCCAGCCATCCCGGTTGTCAGGCGAATTTTGCCGTCGTTTTGCTTGCCGAACCAGCCATTAAATGGTTCTCCACCTTCGCTAAAGCCTTCCATCGGCCTCCCGACCAGTTGCTCTTCTTTATCGGGCAGGGCTTCACCCGGCAGACGTCCATCCTGAAACATGGCGCCGATGTAAAGGCCATCGGTCGTCATCAGGAAATCTTGCCCCAGGTTGCCACGCATCAAGAAAACATTGCCAATGGCATCATTGACTTTGGCCACGCCGCAGGTTTTTAATGGCCCAATCAATAAGCCGGGTTTGGGCATCGTGGCACGGTGCGAACCATGCACACCGGGAAACGGATTCGGGTAATACCACTCGACAGCGCCTTTTTTCAAATCAATGCCAGTCAGTTTCGTCGGGCCGGCATAGCCATCCCAACTCAGAGAAATTAAGCGGTCTTCGCCGGGAACAGGCACCAGGTCGCCGTTGTCTTTCACGCCAATGTCGCTTTTGCCCGCCAAACCATAAACCGGCGCGCCATCGGAC
>DASWNL010000073.1:0-3283 GCA_036399215.1 Abditibacteriaceae bacterium | reverse complement strand
TACGACTATGTCGGGATAAACGTAGTTGCCTGCATCGTTGATCTTAACGCGCAGATCGTTAAACATGACTTCGCAAGACGAGCCACTCAGTTTCTGTTCGAGATAAAAACTCGCGCGATTAATGATCCGAATGTGTTCCTTGCTAGCGCCAGCCATAGCGAATAGTTCACCATTAATGAGTTCGCTCTTAAATTCAGCCTCGCGTTCGCGGCGCAGATACTCTTGCGACGTTAATTTTTCGGGGGGCGAAACCACATTTTCAGTTTGATATTCGGATTGGTAAGCGCGGGCGACCATGAAAATGACCTCTATCGCCAGTTTAATCGGTCTTGCGAATTTTCAACGCAATGTTGTAACTCAATTTGCCATAAGACGTGTGAAAATCCCAGGCGCGCAAGGTGCGCAGGACTCGATAATCCTGCCAGTAAGACCGTTTTTTGGAGAAGGCATCAACCGCGTTTTCAAAGCCATAAAGCAAAGGATAAAGCGCCAGTCCACCAAAATAAACCTGTTCGACATGCCAGCCTTTGCCGAGTAATTCCCGTAAATGGCCTTCTGTATAATGGCGATGAATATCATAATCGAAATCTTTGTAAAACCTGCCGCCACCCGGTTTGGGAATTTTTAATTTGCTGATGGTTTTAAACAAACGATTGGTGACATTATCCGGGTCAAGAAAAGTAAAAAGACCCTTATGTGGTGTAGATAGCAAAAGTGTGCCGCCCGGCTTTAAAACGCGATGAATCTCTTTTAAGGTAGCGCGGTCATCCCGTGTATGTTCCAATACTTCGGTGCACACAACAGATTGAAAGAATTCATCATCGAACGGCAATCTTTCGCCTTCGGCTTTGACGAAATGGACGTGAGGAAACTCACCACGCGCCCACTCAAGGTTACCCTCGTGATGGTCAATACCGTAAGCGGGCGAAGCTTTTTTCGCCAGATGCTGTGTAAAAATGCCATTGCCGCAGCCAACATCTAAAACCGGCCCGCCTTCAGGCAGCCAATCATAGAGCAGCTTATAACGATCCATCAAATGGTCACGGTAAGTAATGGGTGTGGACATAAAATGAAAAAGGAGAAGTGAAATCTCACTTCTCCATTGTATCTTTTACGATTGCTTAAGGAGCCGCAGGCTCCTCACAGGTGCCCCAGGCGGATTTTGTTTTCGAGTTTTCGTTGAAACCCTTGGGACCAATACCCAAATCATAAAAGCGTGGTGCTCCAGTTGTGCGGACTTTCAGCGCTTGACCAACTGTCGTTTTGGAAACGGGGAACACGGCAAAGGGATAATACTTGACATGCCCATCACAGAAGGCCAGATTTCCGCCACCATTATGAATATCAGTCATCTGGTCTGTTGAACCTACCTTGTCATCGGCGTAAAAGTAGCCATCGTTGTTCAACTTCTCATCATCCAGCAGAATAACCGAAGATGACTGGGTTATGGAATTTTCCTTAACGCCGGAAATAGCGCAGTTCATGGTGTAAGTCAAGCCGGAAAATTCTCCATCCATACTGGAGGGGCAGTGATACACTTGCGTGTTTTTGACGTAGGGATAAATAGCGCCCTTGTCGGGGACAATGGTCACACTCGTTAGCGTGCCGGCTGGGTTACCCGCCGCGTCTGGCGCATTTAATCTCATGGTCTGGTTGCTGGAGCCGGCCACCCAGTGCCCGCCATTCGCCCATTTTTGAAATTGGGCAGCACCAGGATAACGTCCTTCATAATCAGCAGTGTATTGGGCAAAGCCAAGAGCCAGTTGCTTCATGTTGTTCATGCAAGCAGCTTTGCGTCCATTCTCGCGGGCGCGACTGAATGTTGGAAACAAAAATGCAGCCAGCAAAGAGATAATGGCTATGACGACCAAAAGTTCGATCAGCGTAAAAGCGCTGCGCCCGAAATTTTGTGTTCTGGGATGGCGGTTAATCGCCCAGAGTTTTCTATTTAATTGTAACATGACTGCTTCTCCAAATCGGTTGGTATCGAAGCCGATTAGAGAAGCAGTAGTCACAAAAAGTTGCAAGAAGCGCCCTTTAGAAATGTAAAGGGCGCTTCGGCTTTCTTCATAGAAGCGATAGGCAAATCGCTCGCAACTTTTTGGAAAATATTACGCCATAAAATGCAGGTTGGTGTTAAGGGCCTTCCAGTGGCCCCACTTGCGGCAAGGCACAAGATCCAAAAACTGTATGAGCATAATAACCTTCGGCATCAGTGAAAGGCGCTGCCATGTCAAATGCTTTATCCCAAAAACGCGGAACGCCTGTTAATTGTGTCTTTAAAGTTGCCGCCGTTGGTGAGACAGTAGGATTATCCAATGGCAAACTGGCGTAACTGTAGAACTTAACATGACCGTCACAAAACAGAAGGTTACCGCCCTTGAGATGATTTTGTGAAAGAGCATCGGTTGAGCCTGACGCTGGCGTAGGAAGAAGGCCAGCGGTGTAGAAATAGCCATCATTAGCATTGTTTTCGTCTACCAGAAGCACCACTTCCCCCGGCTTTTTCATGCGGACTGTAGCATTCAATCCAGCAATAGCACAGTTCATGGAATAAGTAAGACGCTTAAATTCACCGTTTGGCTCAGAGGGGCACACATATGTTCCGGCATTTTTAACGTAGGAATATAAGGCGCCCTTTTCCGGTTTAGCTTCAGCACCAGTGTAAGGCTGTCCCGCTGGATCTTGAGGGTTAGTCAGTGCCACAGGGCCACCATTAGTGCCCTGGGCATTGTGTCCATTTTTATCGGCCCCAACCCAATGACCACCGTTGGCCCATTCCTGGTATTGCCCGCCGCCGGGATAACGATGCTGATTATCATTCAGATACTGTTGGAAAGCTAAGCCTAATTGTTTCAAATTGTTGGCACAAACAGTAACTTTGCCCCGGTCGCGCACGCCTTTCATCACAGGGAATAACAGCCCCGCGAGCAAGGCGACGATACCTATGGCAACCATGAGTTCAACCAGAGTAAAAGCACCGCGTGTCCTGCCTTTTTGGTTTTTAGTGGAAAGATAAGAGTCGGTCATAATGTCTCCTGAGCGCTTTGGTCGCCTTGCCTGAACAGTGAATTGCCTAAAAGAGCAAATTAAGAGGCAAAGTGAGCAAAACGCACTTCAACGGCAAGTGCTTATATTTTACCCTGTCTGGGATTTATCAAACAATCAGTGCCAGATTTCAAAGAGTAACTTGTGGAATGCAAGATTAACGAACCGACCTTGCCTGTGGGTTCTCCAAACTTTCAGGTTTAGAAGAGGACGCCAGTCTCAAAGTTCGCCCAAC
>DASWNL010000072.1:0-1570 GCA_036399215.1 Abditibacteriaceae bacterium | reverse complement strand
TAAAGAAAAAGCGCACATCACAATGATGTGCGCTTTTTCTTTATGGCAACACTTTAATACGAATGTCTTTGAAATAAAAGATGCTGCCAGGATCATGGCCTTGCAGTGCAATGGCTCCGCCTTCGAGTTTTAACTTACGACCAACGCGCTCGGCAGGGCGCATTACGTTTTCCGGTTCGGTGTAATCTATCACGGTTTTCTCGTCCAGTTGCACAAGAATGTGCTTATTTCGCACAGTAATTCTCACCTTGAACCACTGGCTCTCATCTACAGGTGACCTGGATAAATCAATTATGGCGTAGAGGCTGCCGGTTTTGCGCTTTTCGCGTTCAGATGAATTCAATTGCACTTCGTAGCCGTTTAGCAAATGCTTTGCGGCGTTGCGCGTTTGGAAATCAGTGTGAAAAAACAGGCCGGAATTAGAGTTTTTCTCGCTGCGCGCCGACAATTCCAGCACAAAGTTTTTAAAGGGCACGAACTCACCTTCACGCTTATCGCCCACAAAAAACAGATGCGAGCTTGCTTGAGTTGCCTGCGTGCGAATAGTGCCATCCACAACACTCCACGATTCGGGATAAGCATTGGGGCGCCAACCTGTCAGGTCTTTGCCGTTAAAAAGTGACTGCCAACCATCATCGGCTTGCGTGGTAGTGGAAAACACAGCCAGAACCATAAAAAGCATCATGATTTTCATAATTGCCAGATAAGTTACATCAAGAAGGGTATAAAGCAAAGCCTTGGCGCCTTGCTACACTGCCCATTATGTCTGAAAAAATCTCCGTCGCGTTAATCGGTGCCAGTGGTTATGGCGGCGCCGAACTGGCGCGACTTTTAGCCAATCATAGCAAAGCCGAACTTAAAATCGCCACGGCTTCGGGCGAGCGCGCCGGGGCCAAGCTTTCTGATCTTTTCCCATCGCTGCGCGGCGTTTGCGACATCGTTTGCCAGGAGTTAAATCTCGACCAAATCGCCGAGTGTGATTTTGCTTTTATCGCCTTAGGGCATGGCAAAGCAATGGACATCGCGCCGCAACTTTTAAAGCGTGGCCTTAAGGTCTGCGACTTCGGCGGCGATTTCCGATTGCGCGATTTTGCCACTTATGAGAAGTGGTATAAAACGCCTCACACAGCGCGCGAACTGTTGGATGAAGCCGTTTACGGTTTGCCGGAGTGGAATCGCGAAAAAATCAAGACAGCGAAGCTGATTGCCAACCCCGGCTGTTATCCAACGAGTGCTATTTTGCCGCTCGCGCCCTTAGTCGAAGCTAACGTCATTGACGAGAAAAGTATTATTGTAGATAGCGCCAGCGGCACGTCCGGCGCCGGGCGCGCTTCGTTTGGGCTGGGCTTGCATCACGCCGAAGTCAGCGAAGATTTCAAGGCTTATAAAATCGCTTCACACCAGCACACGCCCGAAATTGAGCAGGCTCTTGGCGATGCCTGCGGGCGTGAAGTAGTTTTGACTTTTACGGCGCATCTTTTACCGATTGCGCGCGGCATTTTAACCACGAGTTACGCCACGCTGCGTGGCAACCAAACAACCGAATCGCTGCACCAAATCATCGCTGAGC
>DASWNL010000071.1:0-8534 GCA_036399215.1 Abditibacteriaceae bacterium | reverse complement strand
GTGCCATTCGCGGATGAAGGTGTATCCATCGTGGCCGCAGATGGAGAGGTAGCGCCATCAGCATTATTCATGATGCCACTGCTACCTGTATGTTCTTCGTTCATGCTTAAATTCCTCCCTTGGAAATTGCGAGGTCTAACCACAGCAAATGAACTTCCCCATAGTGCAAGATGTGTCAGGAAAAGACGCAAAGGCCGCAGGGGAAAAGAGAATGTTGATTCGCTACCGCTATCTAAAGGATTTGGTGGCTTTGAGCGAGAAGTGCCCGCAATACAACGGCGATTCGCCGTTAAAGCGCTACGTGGGAAACTCCTGACCCTGCCTCCTACCTTTTCCCCACTATTCTTTTGGCTCAAGGCTTTTATCCTGCAACATGTGGAGTTTCAGCCGCTTCGTTCGACGAGGCCTCCGAATGGGTGGCACAAATGGTAAATAGCTCCATGAAAAATTTCTATTTCATGAGTTGCGTAATGCAACGGAGCACAAGGAGAACTGACAATGGAACGGCAGATTAGCAAGGCAACGGGCGTGGTATTAGGCGGTCTGATTTTGATGACCAGCGCGGTAGGTGCACAAACCGGTGGTGGCGCCGGAAGCGGCACCGACGTTGGCGGCACGACCGGTGGCACAACCGGTGGCACAACTGGCGGAACAGGCACTGACACCGGCACAGGCGGCACAGGCGGCGGCACCGATATGGGAGCTACCGGCACAGGAGCCGGCGGCGACATGGGCGGCACAGGCGCCACGGGCGGCGGCACTGATATGGGTGGCACGGGAACTGGAACGGGCACCGGCGGAACGGGCGGCGGAATGGGTTATACCGGCGGCGGCATGGCTGATACAGGTGGCGCACCGTGGCTGCTGTGGATGGCTGGCTCGGCCCTGACCGGCGGCGCTGCTTTTATGGCTCGTCGCAAGCGGTAACAAAGCCATTTGGATGTTTTAGGAATCGTTTGGATAGAGGTAAAAAAACCAAGCTTTTAAGGCAGCACGCAAAACATAATTGGCGTGCTGCCTTAAAAGTTGTTTGCATATGTTGATGGAGCAAGGCGTGGCAACAGCCGATAAGGGCCAGCAAGATAAGCGCAGGGAAGGGTTTCTTCAGCGCTTACTTTTGTGGGGCGCGGCATTAGCGGGCCTTATTATGATCGCCTGGCCGAGCGGCGAGTCACTTTATGGTTACTGGAGCCAGTATCAATTACGCGTGGCTTTTGAAAGGGAACGGCATAACGCTGCTTCCATTCAACCGACTGGTCGGAAAATAGAAGAGATTACAACCCCGCTGAATCTCCAGGCAACTCACAAGACGTCAGGTCAATTTGAAGTTTTTCAACCAAGTCGAAAACAGGCGCATGAGAAAAAAGCGCGGCGACCTGAAGCTTGGTCATCTTCCCTGCAACAAGTAAAAACGGCGCGCCGTGCAACCCTACATGCAGCCTTATTGAATCAACCAAAAAGATGGCAGCCTACACAACTGGCTATCCCTGCTATCGATTTGGAAGCGGTGGTTGTGCGTGGTGTTTCAAAAGCAGCGTTGCGTCGCGGCCCAGGGCACGATCCCGCTACAGCGTTGCCCGGACAGTCGGGCAACTGTGTAATCGCGGCCCATCGAAACGCCTATGGTTGGTGGTTTCACCGATTGGATGAAATTAAAGAGGGTGACCTGATTCATTTAAAAACGCCGCAAAAATCGTTTGTTTATCAAGTGGCCTTGCGCCGAATTGTAGATGTTCGTGACACAGAAATCCTTAATCCGCCTCCCCCGGCAGCGGCGCCTCGACTCACACTCTACACCTGCACCCTTCCCAAAAGCCAACAGCGCCTGGCCGTTGTGGCAAATCTTATAGCGCCCAAATAAAGCATCGCAAAATAACAGCGTTTAGTCTTAGCGTCTCAGCTTTTGGGAATGCACGATGTAAACGCATCAATTGAACGAAGAACTCAAGTGAGAATTCAAATATGAAAAGAAATATTTTCCAGCCTTTAGGCTTTGCAGCCTTGACCGTAACGGCCTTGACTTGTAATGCCTGGGCACAAAATAGTGCTGGAACCGGCACAGGAAGCAGCGCTGGTTCAAATAGCACTTCAGGTGCTAACACTGGTAACAATTCAGGAACTGCTTCAGGCGGTGTTTCAGGTGGCGCATCGGGCACCACTGGTCGTAACGCGGGCGGAACGAGTGGTGGAACAGGAACAGCTACCGGCGGTTTGCAAGGCCACGGAACCGGAAACCAGCAAAACATGAATATGCAGCGCGGGGGCAGTGCAGGCGGCGCCGGCATGATGGGAATGCCGGGCATGGCCGGCATGGTAGGAATGCCTTCGCCTCTAATGCCCGCACCGTTGCAGCAAGCGGGAGATCAACTGTTTGCACTGAAAGCATCTCAGGGCAATTCAGCGGAAGTGGCTACCAGCCAACTGGCTCTGGCAAAGTCGCAAGATGCGCGCGTGCGTCAGTTTGCCGAGCGCATGATTGCCGACCATACCAGGGCCAATGAGGAGTTAACGCCTTTGGGCGCACGGGCAGGGGTAGTTCTGCCCAAGCCACCGGGTGTGATGCAGCAGGCCACGGCGCGCCTGTTGCAAACTTTGGAAGGCGCTGAGTTTGAGCGCCAATATCTGGCGGGCCAGGTCGAAGCGCATGAGAACTCGGTTACGTTATTTCATCATCAAGCCCTGCACGGTCAAGACCCGCAATTGCGCGCTTACGCAAATCGATATTTGCCAGCGCTCATCGGACATACCTCTATGGTTTATGGCTTAGCACGCGATATGAATGTGCCGGGTATTGGCGAAAGGCCTCTGGCGATGCTCACCAGTCCAGGCATGATGACCATGCCCGGAATGGCTGCAATGCACGGCGCCGGTGCTACGGGTAACAGTGGCGGCGCCAACGCAGGCTTTAATCAGGGTGGAGGTCAGGGCGGAAGTCAGGGTGCTGGCTCCAATGCTGGTTCAGCAGGCGGGCAATCCGGTAACGGTAACACTGGCGGTCAGGGCAGCGGAGGAAATCGTGGCAATAGCGGCAGCGCTGGTAGTGGTGTAGGTGGCAGCGGTAGTGGTAACACCGGCGGCACTGGCGGCAGCGGTGCTGGTAACACTGGTGGCACCGGCACAGGTGGTGGCACCGGCACAGGTGGGTTAGGCGGCACGCGCTGACGCGAACAGAAGAATGCGAAAGATAAAGCCACCGGCAATCTGCCGGTGGCTTTATCTTTTAAATGACGTGAATTCAGGGAAGCGGCCTGCCTCCTACTGTTGGCATTAAACCACGACGGCGACGATGAAGGCTAAGATAGCTCCATTGCTCCGCACCGCATTGCATGGCGCGGGCCTTACCTTTGGGAATTAATAACAGTGTGCCCTGACGTAGAGGGTGCGTCTCATCTTCAACCGTTACAGTGCCGTTGCCACTCACTCCGATTAGAACTACATCTACTTCATTGTTGACGTGCGCGGCGATGTTTTTACCCGGTGCCCACGAGAGTAATGTAATGTCCAAATCTTCACACTCATGTGCCCACTGTGGCCCCGAACCCGATGCGGTGCTGCTCTGTTGCAGCAGATCAACTGCCATTACTATCGTGTCTTGATTACTCATGGATTATTCCTTTGGCGAAGTTGCACAAGGGCAATGCCAGGTGCCGGCAAGTTAAGATTTAAGGATTCTCCCAAACGTGCAGGCGGTTGAAACGTGTCCAGATTATGATTAGCATCGACGAGTTGAATTTCGTAGCCTGTCGCACCTTGCCAGGGCAAATTTTTGATTTCCAAATTAAGCTTCGATGGCAAGTGATTGAAATTGCTAATCAAAACTGTCGCCTGGTTTTTAGGAGCATTCACGCCGGCTCCGATAGATAAACCATCTTTGAACGTGCCGTTGGCTTCTACGCGTTGCGGTGTTTGTAGCAACTCGCTAAATGCCCGGAAGGCGTAGTAACTTTTCAAGGGCACGCCATGTTCGTTGAACAAACCGAAGCCTCCCAGTTCGCCATGAAAAAAGTTAGCCGCATCGAGCGGCGCGTCTTGCAGTTGCAAAAGTGCTGTAACGATAAAAGCTGCACCTTTAGAGCCGCCCATCTCCTCGTAGAACTTCTGCCGTGCTAAAGGCGGCGCATCTCGCGAAATCGGCTCCCAACTATTGCCGGGCAGGTAATTCCATTCGTTTAAGTGGCTTTCGGTTTGGGTGAAGCCGTAACCGTTTAAAAGCTGGCGAATGCCTTTGGCGCGCAAGCTTAATTCTACCGGGTTATCCGTATAACAGTGCCAGGAAAAGAAATCGAGTGGCAGCTTTTCGTTCTTGCAAAATTGTAAAAACTTGCGGACGAAATCGCCCTCCACAAACTTGTCACCTTCTAATTTGCCGCTATAACCAACAGCGGGGCCACCGACTTCGAGATGCGGAAATTGTGCTTTAATGGCGCGGGCGGTTGTGGCGTAAAGGCGAAAGTAATCTTCATCACTGCCGCTCCACATGGCGGGACGGTTCTCCGGTTCATTCCAAATTTCCCAGTAACGAATATCATAGCGAAAGCCATTAGCCCAGCCTTCATTGTAGTGGCGAATGATGCCCAGTGAGGCCTCCGCCCAACGGTGATAATCGGCAGGTGGATGCACCCATCGTTTGATGGAAGTGTGCTCGATGCTTTCGCCTAAGCGAAATAGCATCGGCGCGCCGGTTGCGTGAATCTTGGCGAGGTATTCGTCAGTTAAGCGGAAATCGTAGCTGGTGGGGTTTTGTGGGTCAGCGCGAAAATCAGGAAAGACCACGTGCATATCCACCACATCGGGATTAGGCCAGTGACAATCGTGTAGGCGCACAAGCGGTAGTTTCAAAGCGCGATGTGCCTGGCTGAGGTCTATTAAACCACCGGAAGCTAAAGACCCTTTGTTAATGCCATGCAAAGCGCGGAACTGTCCGTTGGTTTTTGAGAAATCAATTTCGAGATTTACTGCGTCTTGCGCGAGTCCAAGGGTAAGAAACATCAACGAACAAAGGCAGACCAAAATGACTTTCATAATCGTTAACCAGCCAGCAATTGATGCGAGGTGCGGCCCTGCCAGCCATCTATGATGAGCCAAAACAAGATCATCACTACTTCGCCCAGAATCAATCCCAGAAACGCCGGCATTATACGGCGATAAGAATCGGCGCCCCCAAAGCGCATGATCAAGGCTTTAAAAGCCCAACCCAAAAAAATGGAAAACCATAAGCGACTGATGGGATAGGAAAGCCCCATCAGCAAGCCTAGAGGGTGCAGGGGAAACCACAGCCAATGCGCCCTCGCGAGGGTAAGGCCATAAGCTAAGAGACCACCTAATACAACCCACAAACCATTAATCATACTCGCGTCCGGCACGCCTTGCGCGAGGGGCACGGTTGTAGTCATGGGCAGTTGCGCGCCGCTTTCGGCCACCCATTTATTTTGCAGTTGCAAGCCGCCATACTGGTAGCCCAAACGCACGCGCATCATCATCGTCATGGCAAAGGAGATTAAAAGACAACTGAAAATCAACACGCCTAAAGGTCTTGCTTTGATGCCGTAATCGCGCGCCAATTTGAACGAATGCAAAAAGCCGGGCAGCAGCATCGAGCGGTTGTCGGTGCCCATTGAAGATTGAATAAACGAAGCCGGCACTATGGAAGATGGTTGCAGCCACGTTCCAACCCCTGAACCGAAGATTTGCGCCATTGGCCCCAGCGCTGTCCAGCCTTGCGAGGTAAACAAAATGCCGCCTTCCGCCACAATACGTGTCAGGCCCAGAGCAATAACCAAATAAGCTATCCACATCCAAAGCGCTACATGCCAGGCGATACCGGCACAAAGGCACCAACCAAAGATAAATAGCAGTGAAAGGATAAAGCCCCAGAATGCAACAGGATAGGAAAGTGCTTCCTGTTTTTCTTCGGCTTGAGGCGGGGTTTTATTCGTGTAGAAATTAAAGGCGCGGCGCGCTACATAACCCAAATGCTCGCGCGCCGTCCACAGCAGCATCATCGCATAAATCAAAAAAGCCCCTATCACTTGATAGATGGCAAACAAGCGCGTTTGGCCTGTTACTCCGATAGCAATCGGCAAAGTAGTGGGTGGAAAGCCCAGATAATAAAGCGTGATATATTGCCATTTGAAGAACCAGAAAAAGAACCACAGCGAAAAAGCAATTTCACCGACCAACAAGTAACTGACGCCGATTGCGATGAAGTTGACTACGACCGGGACATTGCCGATTTGATTCCACGGGGCTTCGCTTAACAGGGGTGCGGTGAGTAGTTCCAAAGGCACAAGCGGCACATCGGGAAAATAAAAATTGAGGCCGTTCAAGAAATGAACGCTAAAAGCGATGCTAAAGCCAATCCACATCAAGGGATTACGAAAAAAAGAGGGCATCCCCCTTTCTCCCCCCTTGCCAAGGGTGGATGAAAGGGGGGTGCCTGCCTCATTGGCCATTTCAACCGGCAGTCGCAGAAGCGGAAAAGTAAGTGCCTCGCGTTCGGCCCACTGGGCACGCAGTAAAACACCAAGGCAGCCGAGCATGAAATAGGTCGCCACAATCAAACTGCCCCAAGCGAAAAGCGGCACCAACCAGGCGCCCCAGGGAATTGGGCCATCGCCGGGTTGCAAACCAACATACCAGCCTTCGACTAAACGAGAGTTATAAGCACCATCCGAGGTTAAAGCCGGCGTGAGCCACCATTTCAGATGCGGAAACAGCCATTCACCCCATTTGTTTTCGCGTGTAGCGTAGTAAAACGGCGCGATGCTTTGCGAGACAATAAAAGCCGGTGAACCATGCCCCGGCGCTAAGGTAGAAAACAGACAACAAATGTAAACCGTTAAAAGCTCGTTGCGCGAAAAGGCCCACTGGCGATGCAGCAGCTTCAAAAGCGGATTAACAAAAAGCAGCAAGACCAATAGAACGGCAATCGCGCCCGGTGGCAGGTGCGTCGAACCAAGATAAGTGTTGAACAGCTTGATGTCAACAATCGGAATAATGTAGCCGAAGAAAAAAGCCAGAGCTAAGCAAAGCAACACCACGCGCCGCGTTATGCCACTCTGTCCGATGGTCGAGTTCTTTGGGGTGAGATTCTCGATTGTCCTATCCCACTAAGGTTGCAAGACGATTTTTAATCGGTCGCCAGGATCGTTTATAAGCTTTTCAAAAGCGGCCTGGCCTTGTGACAAAGGCACGGCATCCGTCCACGGTTCGTAATCGGCGCCGCCATTGCACACGAAATCGAAAGCCTGGGCGAAGTCGTTTTCGGTGTAGCAATAGGAGCACTGCAAGCGCACTTCGCGGCGTGTGATGAGGCTGAAATCGAAGGAAGTCATATCTTCATCCAGACCTAAAAGCAGCGCCGCGCCACCGCGTGTGACGCTATGCGCGCAGGCTGAACGCGTCACTTGCAGGCCAACGGCATCAATGGCCACATCCACGCCCTGGCCATCGGTAAGGCGCATAATCTCTTCGACAGCATCGGTTTCGCGCGAATTGAAAACAACAGGAGCACCTAAGGCTTTCGACACCTCGGCGCGTTGTGGATTGGGTTCGGCAACGGCAACGACTTTTACGCCGCGCGCTAAGGCAACAGATAAAATCGCCGCGCCCAAAGTGCCGCAGCCGAAGATAGCCGCTGTTGGCAAAAGTCCGGCGTGCGCGGGAATGTGATTGAGTAGGTGGAAAGCGTTGGCTAACGGCTCAATCATCACCGCCGCGTTGTCGGTTACATGGTCGGGCAGGAGTTGAACATTGCGCGCCGGAACCGCCACCCATTCGGCAAAAGCGCCGTTCTTGCGATCCATGCCGATGAGTTCCCAGGTTGCGCAGACGTTATGGCGCCCGGCGCGGCAGGCGCGGCACTGCTGGCAAGCTACTAAGGGATTAATCGCCACGCGCTTGCCGATGAGCGAAGTATCAACGCCGTCACCAACGGCTTCCACTTCACCCATTGTTTCGTGGCCGAGAACCAGACCGGGTTGGCGCCGTTTTTGGCGGCCTAAAAAGCCATGCACATCTGAGCCGCAAATGCCGGTGGCGCGCACGCGCACCAATACTTCGCCAGCGCCGGCTCTGGGCTTTTCCAGGTCGCGCATTTCTAATGTTTTAATGGCCGTGTAAACCAGTGCGTTCATAAGGTCTGTTTTCCTTTGAGGTTAATTTGTTTAGTCTTTGGTTTGAATAATGGCAAGGCGTGAAGCATCAGTTTACCATTGCGTTTGGCAGGGAATTTCCCGACGCCTCATTAGGGCAAACCCTTTGCACTTTTGGCAGACGCGGCATCGCGTCTGCGTCATGATTATTGTATGAACAAACCGATTTCACGACAGTTGCATGGACTGGCCGAAGCTACTTATATTCCTGCTGTTGCTTTAGCTCCAAAATTAGGCGGCTTCGAGGAGAATAAGACCGCAACGACATTGTGCTACGCGATCAGCGGCACTGCTTTAATCTCCAGCCTTTTCACACGGGCCGAATGGGGTGCGGTGCGCGTGGTGCCTTTTAAAATGCACTTAGCTTTGGATGCCATAACC
>DASWNL010000070.1:0-4670 GCA_036399215.1 Abditibacteriaceae bacterium | reverse complement strand
CCTTTGTCGTTCATGATTGGCGATATAGATTTTTTCAAGCGCATTAACGATAACTTCTCTCACGCGACAGGTGATGAAGTGCTGCGCCAGGTCGCGCAGATTTTGCAAACGAATACACGTCAAAGTGATATTCCGGCACGCTATGGCGGCGAAGAGTTTGTCATTGCTTTTCCAGAAACTTCGCTTTCGCAAGCCGTAGCTTTATGCGAAAAACTCCGTAAGCAAATCGAAGCGCATCCCTGGCAAGAAATTCATGCCGGCTTGCGTGTGACGATGAGCATGGGCGTTTGCGCTGATACTTCGCTTGGCAGCTTTGACAAGCTATTGGATGCTGCCGATAAAAAATTGTATAAAGCCAAAACCAACGGCAGAAACCGCGTTTGTGCTGAGTAAATACTTTTAACGTAGAGGCAAAACGTAGGGGCGCAACCTGTTGCGCCCCTACAATCACCATTATCCCTAACAAAAATGTGGCGAGATTTTGTCAATCGCGCTAGCTATCCTAAGCGGCGATAAAAAAATGGGCGGCGGAAAATGCCACCAAAGTGATGCGGATTATGCAGGCGTAATGTAATTTGGTTGGGGCCGGCTTTCAGTTGATTCGATAGATCAACGTCCCATTCAAATTTGTAATCGTTGAGCCACCAAATCGGGTTTTGCTCGCGGTGTGCCACCAGATTGCCGTTAACATAAAGCCAGCATTCGTTGAACAAGCCGGGAAAGCGCAGATGAATTTTGCCTTTCGCATCTTGTGGCGCAATTTCAACATTCGTTGAATACCAGGCATAGCCGGTAAAACTTTGCCCATCGGGATGCAGCACGCCTTGCGCCTGCATATATAAATCGGTGCGCAACATCTCCCAATGCGCCGGATAATCTTTGCGCGCTTCGCCATTATACCGAGCGGAGTTAGTCTTCCAGTAGGATAAATCAGGCGTTTTATAAGCCCATCCGGCTGCAATGCCGCTATCACTGGGGTCGCGGCGGAAGGCCCATTCCAAGGGCGTTTTGGCTATCAAAGTGCCTTTGGTGCCATCGGTAAGTTCGGATAATTCACGATACTGCTGCACTTGTCCTGGCCACCAGGCGGGGCCGTTTTCGCCGATATTTTTATAGGTCGTGAAGGTGCCATTCATCGCCGTCAGACGTTCACGCTCTGCTAAAGCGCGTTCGCCGAATTGAACGGCAGCTTTATAATCGGCTTGTGTCGCGGCGGCTTGTTCCATGGCGACAAAGTTCGACAAAATATCAAAGCTCATGCGCGTGAACCGCATTCGCTCTTGATATAGTTTCCAATCGCGCGGCGCTTCGCCAAGCCTGTCTTCGCCATGTTGTAAAGTGGCGTAAGCCGCGTCTAAATGCTTGCGCAGTTCATTGATCAATTGCGGCGTGTAAATGGCAGGCGCGGCGAAGTGTTCATGTTCGGTAACAGCAGTGTCTCGCCACGCTTTAAAAATAGTGTCCCAATAAGCCTGCATTGAGGGTGCCATCGGGCCGTAGAACTTCGGATAGAACTCTTTTAGTTGTGCTTCTACATCGGCATCAGGATTCCACATCAACTGGCCGCGAAAAAACAGATTGAGAAAGGTCGTGGCACTGGCGCCCCGGCTTTCGGTTCCAACGCCTAAAATGCCCGCTTGCCGATAGTGCTTTACATCTTGTTGAAATACGTGCTGCGAGGGATTGGGAATATCGCGCCAGACCAACATGCCCTGGTCATAATCGTAAATCACAAGGCGCCCTTCCATGATTTGCGCCCAACGATAAAGCATTTCGCGATACTCCTGGCGCGGTGGTGAACGCGGGTCGTCCATGCCATGATTGGGGTCAATATCAATCGGTGCCAGCCACATCACGAGTGAAGGCTCCGGCTTGAAAGCGCGTTGTGGAGGCAGTGTCACATTCGCATAGGCCATGCCGCCGATTTTGGTTTTGCTATTGGGATGCTGCTCGCGTAAAATGCGCGCGACGTTGTTATAAAACACCATCATCGGGTCGGTGAGCGAATCGCGCAGCATGTATTTGTCGTAAAGACCGGCTTTAAGCGCATTGTCATTAGGCGAATCGGTAGCGTAGTTGCCATCTTCGATGGCTAACGAAATGCTGCCAGTGCCTTTGGCGTATTCCGGCGCGATTTTTTTAGCAACGTGTTGCGCCGTGGCTTCTTCAGCAAAGGGCACATTGAAGTGTGTTTTACCGGGCGGCACTAACTCTTTGGTATATTCGGCCAAAGCATGGCCCATACCTGCCACTTTGGTGCTGCTCATGAAATTGCGCTTCTGAAACTCTTCGGCGCCTTCACTGCTGGCGTTCCATGATAACCAATAGTGCCGCACTTCAAATGGCGGCGCATAGGCGTAATCCAGTTGGCGAATTTTCAAAGTTGGTTGCTCTGGAATGCACTCGCCAAATGCCGTCGGCAGATACCAACGACAGCCCCACTGTTGCAGCAAATATGAGACGGCGAAGTAGTGCGATTCATCATTAGTGCCGGCTAGATAGATGCGATTGTTGCGGCGCCTTGCAACAATCGCATCGGCGCGCAGAACCGGATTCTTCTTTGCTACTTTTTCCAGTGCCTGGCGCAAGGATGGATCAGCTTTTAATGCTTCCTCACCTACAATGAAAACCGGGGCTTGCGATTGCAGCGCTGTCGTAATGCTTTGGCTGGCGTTTGCCAAAGCAGGCCGCGCGCCAGCCATACGCTCGATGTATTTGGCTAAGTCTTCGGCGCCCTGCTTCTCCCACTGGCCCGCTGCTGGCGAAACTACAATCGTAGACTGCGTTTTTCCATCGGCCACGATGATAAGCTCACCTGCGCTATTAGCCGGTTGCGCGATAACAGACACGCAAAAGAATGGTAATGATAAAGCGGCAAGTAGCAGAATAGGTTTCATAAAAATCCGTAGGGGTGCAACCTGTTGCGTCCGGTTTGCCAAACGTATTACAAGGGCGTAATAGGTTACACCCTTACTTCAATCACTTACGAGTTTCCAGCTTATCCTTGAGTGCTACTTCGCGTGGAATCAAAAGTGCGTTGGGCGAAGCCGCTCAATAATTAGGGATACCGAAAAACCAGACAAGGCTTCGATTTCGGGCTATTTTTTATCGTAGTCGGTTTGGCTTCCACGAAAAACTTCTCCCTGTTGCCATTGCGAAAACAATAATCCGGCTTTTACTTAAGCCTTCGATTTTCAAAGAATACTCTTGAATGACTTCATGGACGTTTTCTGCGACACGATGCTCGTTGTTCATGTCTCATGCCAGTGCATCGAAAAATGGGTCAAGAAAATCGCGTTGCAACTGCGTTTCGTTATATTTTTCGGCGCGATAATCGGCGCCATGCTGTTCAAAGCGTTCGACTAATTCAAGAATTTTCGGGGACATCGCCATAAAATTATTGTCACCGATTACCCCATGGAATGCACGGCGCTATTCGATTATGGAAAATGGGAACACAAAGTTTTTCCACATTTCAAGCGGCAAGACTTTGTTGCTTTGAGCCTTGATGTTGAGCCGAGGCGTTAGCTAACTATTCCGTTACTTCGGGTGTTATAAGTTTTAGTTTGTTCAGATCTTTTGGATTTCCATAAGTTATGATACGCAGGATGTTGCGCACAAAAAGTGGGTCTGTCCAATAATCGCTGTGCGACCAGAGATTATAATGCTCCGGCAGTTCTAATTCGTGGTGCTGCATTATGGGATAACTGCCCAATTCATCACAGACGATGTCACTGGCAATCCAAAAGTTAAACCACTGAACGCAATGGCGGTCAGTGGGCGCTATTTGGTCCAGAGGAGTTAGATCGAAAAGGCGTTGATCTACTTCCTTATTGAACTCCAAGAACTCACTGCGGTAATCATCGCGGTGAAAGAATAGTAGAGTTTTCTCTAATGGCGAGCCAAAAGTGATAAATCCTTTGATTTTCTCATAACGCTCGCGCGCGGCTTTATCCTTGTAATTCAGTTTGTAATCATTGTATCGGCGCCGCAGAGCATCCAATCCCACAACCGAACCTAAGCTATGCCCGGCGATGTAGACATTTTCATAATGCGGATTTTGCAATACTTGTTCAATGGTGGTCTGGGCGCGTTCCAACACCGCTTCCCGCCCCCTATATTTGGCATTGTTTTCGTTGCGCGTCACATAAATTTCCACATCGCCCAAAATACTGGTCAGTCCCATGTTGAGAACCTGGCGTAGCAGCAGAAAAATACCCAGCGGCACTAAAACCAATACAATAATCGGTTTGCTGAGGTTGTCAAAGATAAGCAGCACCGCTAAGGATACGAAGGATAGCGCGAAACCACATAGCCTTTGAATAACCGCAGAGCGCAAGTCATTTTGTTCCTTGCCACATTTGGTAGTCGCGCGTTCTGCTTCATCTCCATTGTGGGATTGGCTGAAGCGCTTTCTTTTTGCGGTGGTTTTCACGAGGTTATAAGCGAGCTGAAACAGTGATCCCACGCTAAGAATGAACCAGAAAAACGACGCGACGAATCCCAGACCATACAACAGATCTTTAAGTTGGATCTGTTTAAGCAGTTGACCCGTATCAACACTCAACCCTTTAATGACTTCTGGCGGCTTAGTGCTGGCTTTTGGCGGCTTAGTGCTGGCTTCTGGCGGCTTAGTGCTGGCTTCTGGCGGCTTAGTGCTGGCTTCTGGC
>DASWNL010000069.1:0-7733 GCA_036399215.1 Abditibacteriaceae bacterium | reverse complement strand
AACAACACGATTCCCTATCGCTTTTATCGTTTGACAGTCATCAAAAACAACGGCGCCAAGCATTTGCAATTGGCCGAAATCAGCTTGTCGGGGCTGCCGAATGCACAAGCTGCCGTGCAAGATGCTGCTCCGCAGAATTATCGGCGTGGCCTTGATTTGAACAACGCGATTGCCACAACGCAATGGACGAAAAATGGGGTTCGTTACAAGCGCGAAGTTTTTGCCAGCCGCCCCGATGAAGTCCTCATTGTGCGATGGAGTGCCGACAAAGCCGGCGCGGTTTCGGGCAGTGTTGCATTGAAAGGCACGCATGGCGAAACGACAATGATAAGCGGCCCTACGCTTTCTTTCACAGGCACGTTAAGCAACGGAATGCGCTACGAAACCAGAGCGCGCGTTGTAACGCGCGGCGGTATGGTGCAGACCGAACAAGGCAGGCTGCAATTGAAAGGCTGCGATGAAGCCTTGATTTTAATCGCGGCAGGCACAGATTATGTTTTCGATTATGCCAGAGAGTATAAAGGTGCTGATCCGCAAGTTCGCGTTGCCAAACAGTTGGAAAGCGCCGCTAAAAAGTCGTTTGATGCGTTGCGCACCGCACATCTCAAAGACTTCAGCAACTTGTTTCATCGCGTTGCCATAGATTTGGGCACTTCTCCTGTTGAACGCATGGATTTACCAACAGATCAGCGCAAAATCATGCATTTTCAAAATGGTGGCGACCCCAACCTGGAAGAAATGATGTTTCAATTCGGGCGCTATCTGATGATCTCTTGCTCGCGGGGCGGTGCTTTGCCGGCCAACCTGCAAGGATTATGGAATGATAGCAACAACCCGCCCTGGCATTCTGATTATCACTCCAACATCAACGTGCAAATGAATTATTGGCCCGCCGAAGTCGCCAATTTAGCGGAGTGTCACACGCCCTTTTTCGATTTAATCAAAAGCCAGTTAGAGCCGTGGCGCAAGGCTACTGCATCCGCCAAAGAGTTTGCTTTACCCAATGGTAAAACACGCGGCTTTGCCATCCGCACTTCGCATAATATTCATGGCGGCATGGGCTGGAAATGGGATAAGACGGCCAACGCCTGGTATTGCCAGCACTTGTGGGAGCATTATGCTTTTGGCGGCGATAAAAAGTATCTGCGTGATGTGGCCTATCCCATCCTCAAAGAGACTTGCGAATTTTGGCAAGACCACCTGAAAACCTTGCCCGATGGCCGTTTAGTAGTGCCGCACGGATGGTCTCCTGAACATGGCCCCGATGAAGATGGCGTCAGCTACAATCAGCAAATTGTCTGGGACTTGTTCAATAACACCATTGAAGCAGCACAGGCCTTGAACATTGACACCGGTTATCGCGTGCAATTAATTGAGATGCGCGATAAATTAGTGGGGCCGAAAATCGGCAAGTGGGGCCAGCTACAAGAGTGGATGGTTGATCGTGATGATCCCAACAATCATCACCGCCATACCTCGCATTTGTTCGCCGTTTTTCCAGGTCGTCAAATCAGCATTGTCAAAACGCCGGAGTTGGCAAAGGCAGCAAAGATTTCTCTTGATGCGCGGGGTATTGATGCGAGCAGTGATGTGCGCGAATGGTCGTTAGCCTGGCGCTGCGCCCTGTATGCCCGTTTGCATGATGCCCAAAGCGCTCACAAAATGTTTCAGAATCTATTTTCAGCCCGCAACACTTGCCCCAACCTGTTTGGATTGCATCCTCCGATGCAAATTGACGGCAACTTTGGCATCACGGCGGGCGTGGCCGAAATGCTGTTACAATCGCACGAAGGCGAAATCAATTTATTGCCGGCTTTGCCAACAGTCTGGCCTAACGGCAGTGTCAAAGGCCTGCGGGCGCGCGGCGGCTTTGAAGTGGATATGGCCTGGCAAGATGGCAAATTGTCTGCTGCAACTTTACGCAGCGCTGGCGGCTGGAAAACCTCGGTGAGGCATGAAAACAAAATAATAAACGTAACAGCGAAGCCAGGGCGCCCGGTCGAGTTGGTGCCTTATTTTCAAAAGGTAAAAAGTCACTAAACCTACAAAAGAAAAGTCTGCTCTTAGGGTGCCATTATTACCTTCGGCTATTGCGACATCGTTGATGCTCAAGGCGGGAACAGCATCATCTGTGATGGTGCCGATACCCCACTATCAGTGCTGGTGGCATTGACCGGCGTGGACAAGAGCACTCTGAAAGTCCCGTTTTCTTCATCCAGCAAGTCGCCATTCACTGTTCTAAGTTGAGCTTTGCCGATACTATGGAGATGTGAAGATGCGGTTGAGAACGGCTTTGATGCGTAGTCGGAACCCTGATTAACATCCGTCCTCTGTATAGCGCGATGAATAATGTTGTGCCAAATATAACGTCTTCCGATGACGTGAATTATCTTAAGAAACCAACTCAATGTGCCACCTGTGGCGAGTTGAATGCTCCACGTGCTGAGTTTTGCGTGATGTGCCATTCTAATCTGTCTGGTGCGGCTGAAGTTTCTTTGCCCGTTGGCTCAGGCTCCAAAGCAGTGTCGAAACCTTTGATCCCCGGCGTTCGCCCCATCGTATGGGGCGGCGTTGCGCTCGGCGTTCCGTTGGTTTTGGTGATGGCGGGCGTAGGGCTTTATCGCATCAGTAATCCTGTGCGCCCGCCCTCTTATTTAGAGGGCAATGCGCCCTGGCAACCACGCGTAATCATCAAGGAGCCGCAGCGGTTGCGGAGAGCGGCGCCACCTGCAGTAGTAAGCATCACCGCCATGGAGCAAGAGTTGATCATGGCTGTTTCTAAAGGGGATTATAACCGTGCAAGTCAACTTTTAGAGCAGGGCGTGCGCGTGACGGCGACTTCAAAAAACGGCATCCCGGCTTTTGTTATCGCGGCGAATCGCGGCAACATCCCTATCGTGCAGTTGTTTTTGGATAAGGGCTGTGATGTCAATTTGCAGATGCCCGATTTGCCTGCCCTGGGCAAGAGAAATATTCGTTGGTCGGCACTGCATTTTGTGGTTGGAAAAGGGAACGAAGATGTTTTAAAACTGCTACTCGCCAAAGGCGCCAATGTGCATTTGCAAGCCGCAGACGGCAGCACTGCTCTTAACAATGCAGCGACTATGGGCCAGGCGGGCGCGGTGCGGCTGCTGATTGAAGCCGGGGCAGACGTGAATCATAAAACCAGAGAAGGATTGACCCCGCTACTTATCGCCGCTGACCAGGGCCACACCGAATGTGTCCAATTGCTTCTGGAAAAAGGTGCTGACGTTAATCTCAAAGGCTCATTTGGCGATTCGGCTTTGTATCACGCCGAACAGAAAGGCCATCCACAAATAGCCCAAATGCTGCGCGATGCCGGTGCCCGCTAACCTCATAGTTTTGCTTTCTCCTGCTGCGCCGTGTTTTAATTAAAGCATCCTCGAATCTGGGAGATGCAAAATGCGATTGAAAGCAGCAATAGCGGCCTTACTGGTCGCCGGGACTTTGACGCAGGCCAAGGCCGAACTGATTTTAAAGGCCAATGACCGTGTGGTTTTTTATGGTGACAGCATTACGGAACAGCGCTTGTATACGCGCTATGTGCAGCAATACATTCAGTGTCGCTACCCCGAATTAAAAATCAAGTTTTATAACGCCGGTTGGGGCGGCGACACAGCGCCCGGCGGCTTAAAGCGTTTGGAGCGCGATGTTTTATGGCTTAAACCGAACCTCGTCACCCTGTTTTTTGGCATGAACGATGGCCGCTATCGCCCGGTTGAAGATTCTATTACGAGCACTTTCAAACAGGGCGAAGAAGGCATTATTAAAGAACTGACGGGCAAAGGCGTGCGCGTGGTGGTTTACACGCCCGGCGCGGTAGATTACGACAAGAAAGCCGCACTCAAAGACGCTAAATACAACGAGAATCTCGAAGCTTTAGGCAAAGCGGCGCTGGATTTGGCGAAGCAATATAACCTGCCGTCAGCGGATGTCATCCATCCGATGATCGCTTTCCAAAATGCGCAGAAAGCCAAGAACCCTAACTTCACTATGATTCCTGATGCGGTGCATCCCAACGCGGCGGGCCATCTGATGATGGCGCAGGAGATGCTCAAAGGTTTGGGCGCCGAGCCAATGCCGCTACTGGGCAACTTTGATTTAGCTGCCAATACGGGCGATGGCTTGCGCGTAGTGAGTAACAATGCCGCGCAGATTGTGTTGGAAACGACGCGGCCCGTAAACGCGCCGTTCTGGGTGGAAAGTGGTTCGCTCCAGGTGCTGCGTGATTCGGGGTTTGCCGATTTCGTTGGGCAGAAACTCACCGTGAAAGGAGCACCTGCCGGCTTTTATAAAGTGGCTGTAAATGGCGCCGATGCCGGCAAGTTTTCGGCAGAAGAATTAGCTGCCGGCGTCAAAATCAGCGGACAGAACTTCGCTCCCGCCAAACAGATTCACGATTTGATTCAACGCAAGGAAGACAACTATTTTACCGCCTGGCGCCAGGTGCGCTTGCCGTTAGCGGATATCAAAGACGCTGAGCAGATTGTGAACGGTTTGATGGCCGCAGACGAAGGCTATCAGACTGTGATTCATAATTTAGCTGCGCCGCTTGCCAAACTGACTATTACGCTTTCTGCCGCTCCCGAAGGGCCAAATTTAGCACAGGGCAAGCCTTACACAGCCAGCGATCCCAACAAATTCAACTGGGGCATTGGCGGCCTGACCGATGGCTCGTGGGAAGCCACGTCACAGCACGCTTTTGCCACGGGTGATGCGGCGCAGTTTCCCAAAAACGTGACCATTGATTTGCAGCAGGTAACGCGAGTAGGCACTGTCACATTTGGTGTGCCGGGTTTTGGCTCGACCAAGACGGTGCAAGTGGCTGTTAGCGCCGATGGACAAAACTTTACGGATGTTGGCCAAAAGGAGTTTGCTTTACGCAAAGAAGAGCGCGCCACAATTGCCTTCCCCGTCAAAGAAGCGCGTTATGTGCGCTTGACTTTTGCTGACCATTATGCGGAGGAAGTCGGTTACACGCCAACCTTCGGATTTCTTAACGAAGTCGAGGTTTACGCGACGGCCAAATGATTTAGATTGCCTTAGCAAAGCAGTTGAAAACCCCTGGAAATCTCCAATTATGTAATGGGAATCCAGTTGTTTTCTTGTGCCTACTTGCGAATGCTAAGGCCATCTTTAACCGCAACTTCGCGCGGCACGAGCAGACCGCTGGAGGAAGGCGAAAAGTAATTGGGCACGTTGAAAAAGATGAAGCGCCCCAAAGCAAAAGACGGCCCACCGATTTTCCAGGCTTTACCGTCCATGCCGGCAGGCACCGGAATCGAAATATAATCGCCGTCCACATCGACTTCTTTAGCCACGCGCCCGCCTGGGTCAGTAATCTGATGCGGCCCACCCGCCTGCCACGGTTCGCGCTTGTAATAATATTCGATCTGCTTGGTGCCTTTGGGCACATAGAAAAACAGTGGCGACACGGCGCGCATAGCGCGAAAACCCCGGTCGCGAAGCGGTAGCGCGACAAGCTGATCGGCGGCTAAAAAGACTTCGGAATAAGCGCCATGATCGTGAAAATCCAGATAGTAAACGCCGGGCGCCGGGACTGGAAACTCAAACTCAAGAAGCTCCTTGGGCTGTGGCTTGCCGCTTTTGAGCACTTTGCCTTTGGCATCGGTAATCTTGTAGTCCTGCCGCAAACCGCCGTAAGCATCGCCCGCCTGAACTTTGATTTTCAGCGGCTCGCCGCGCACGCTGAGATAAGCGTAAAGCGAACCCTCCTGATACAAATGGCTGGTTGCAACCGGCTGGCCGCCTAAGTTGACCGCAACTAAATCACTCGAAAACTTTTGTTCGACCGGCACTTTTAAATCGGGAAAGTAAGCCAGCCCTTCGGTAAAGCCTTTCTCGGTTTCTTCATGCGTGACGGGTTTGTCCACTTTCCACGGCTTGGGCGCTGAGGGGTTATGATCTTCTTTAATGCTGTTCTGGCGCAAGGCTTCCCAGTGATTCATGTAAGAGTAGCGCGTGCAATAAACCAGGGAAAAAACCTCTTGCTCCATTGCGGCTTTTTTGGTGCCGTCGCTTTCGCGCGCCATGCGATAATTCAAATATTCGTAGCGCAGATAATTCTTGATGTCGTCCAGACGGCGCTGAATATCCGGGCGCTCTTGCGTGGCTTTACTGGCCTCGTCCACGCGCCGAAACAAGGCACCGAGCACGCCGGGACTCAGGGGCGGCGAACTATCGGCCATTTCATAATATTTTTTCATCGCCGGGGCGCCCGCGCCAAAGGCTTTGTTGTAAAAGTCATTGAGCACGCCTTCGACATCGACCTGCGGGTTCCACATCAGCTTGTTGGCCAGGTAGTAGCCGCGCCCGTGCGGCCCCCAGTTGTTGCCGCTTTCCGCCGACACGCTTGTGGCATAGGCGCCGCTTTGAATGTTGGCCTTATTCCACGCTGTAAACATCCACAGCAGCGAATTTTTACTGGCGGCCTGTCCACCGGGCCAACGATCATAATCCCACAACCAAGTCGAAAAGTAAGCGTAGAAACCGAGGTTTTTGGCTTTTTTCGGCCACGCTTCCAGCAATTCCGGCAAGGACATTTTGCCGCCGTTGAAAGCCATGGTCAGTTGAATGTAAACATTGGGTTCAAGCGCAAAGGGCGGCGGGTCGGAGTGCCAGTTGTAAGCATATAATCCAACCATTTTGTTCTGGCCCGGATAGGCTTTTTGCAGCGCTTTGGCGGCTTCGTTAGCCATACCGAAAATGGCATCGCCCGGCGTGCCCAGCTTTTGACTTTCTTCGCTTTCTGAGTAGCCTCCACCATCGGCGGGGTCAAGGCTCACCATGTCGGCGTTGGGGTTGTCTTTGAAGTATTTCAGCGCGTAATCCACAACCATGCGGCGCACAGCGGGATGACCAAGTTCAATCTGCGGCCCCTGACGTTTGCCACCAGTGAGCGCGTAATATTCGGGATGTTTGTCGAACTCGGCCTTGTTCTGATCTATGACCTGAAACAAAGCGTGGCCGGCATTCACCACAAACGATTCGGCCATGTGGTTATGGCGCTTCCAATCGGCGTAATCCTGCCCGGCAGTTTTACCACGCGGGTGACCATTATCATTGAACACGCCCCAGGCATACCAGATGCTACGCGAAAGCACGGCGGGACGGTCGGTGATGTCGCGGTTGAAACTCAAGTTCGCAACGTTAGGGACGATTTCCCAGTTTGGGTTGGGAAAAAACCAGCGACAACCCAGTTCTTCCAACAGGCGAAACGCCGCGTGACTAACGCCCATATCCGTTGCGCCCAGGAGCAGCAAACGCTTTTCGCGGGTGCGAATCGCATAGGCTTCTTTGCCATCGAAACTGTTGACGATTTCCAATGCTTTATTGAGCGCTGGAACCGGAAACTCCTTGACGTTACCCAGCACAATGCCGGAAGCGCCATCGCCAGTCTTGACTTCAAAGTTCGCACCGGAAATGCGATTCAGATAAACGGCTAACTCGGCGGCGACGGCTTTGGTCGAATCAGAGGCTTTGTCCGCAATGACAATCGGCAGCAGCGCTTTTCCATCGCGCGCGAGGGGCAGCGCAACTTTGCTGGGCGTTTCGTTGCGCGTAACCGGCGTGATATGGACGCCGCCCTTGTTTGCCGGCGCCGCATATGAGGCAACGGCAACGCACAGCAGCGCCACCAAAGCGGCTGACAAGGGCTTTATACGAATGCGTGGAGGGAATTTCATGGCATG
>DASWNL010000068.1:0-8296 GCA_036399215.1 Abditibacteriaceae bacterium | reverse complement strand
GAGCTACTACATTCTGCGGGAACTGAGTGATGATTTGCTCATAAGCAGACAAAGCTTCATCCAAACGACCTAATGCCTTCAAGACTTCGGCTCGACCACTGCGTGCTACTACATCCTGCGGGAACTGAGTGATGATTTGCTCATAAGCAGACAAGGCTTCATCCAAACGACCTAATGCCTTCAAGACTTCGGCTCGACCATTTCGTGCTACTACTTCCTGTGGGAACTGAGTGATAATTTGCTCATAAGCTGCTAAGGCTTCATCCAAACGTCCTAATGCTTTTAGAATCTCTGCTTGGCCTGACAAGGAGAACGCATCTATTGGAAAGTCAGCAATAACCTCCTCATAAGCAGACAAAGCTTCATCCAAGCGTCCTAATGCCTTCAAGACTTCGGCTCGACCACTGCGTGCTACTACATTCTGCGGGAACTGAGTGATGATTTGCTCATAAGCAGACAAAGCTTCATCCAAACGACCTAATGCCTTCAAGACTTCGGCTCGACCTGTCTGAGCTACTACGTTGTCTGGGAATTGAGCGATGGTTTGCTCATAAGCAGACAATGCTTCATCCAAGCGTCCTAATGCCTTCAAGACTTCAGCGCGCCCTGTTAAGTAGAATGCGTCTATTGGAAAATTAGCAATGACTTCATCATAAGCGGTTAAGGCTTCATTTAAGTGTCCCTGTGCTTTTAGCACCTCGGCGCGACCTGTCTGAGCTACTACGTTGTCTGGGAATTGAGCGATGGTTTGCTCATAAGCAGACAAAGCTTCATCTAAACGTCCTAATGACAGTAGAGCATCGGCGCGATGAGTAAAAACTTGAACATCGTTAGGATTCAATTTCACGCTTTGTTCAGATAGTTGTAGTTGTAGGTTATGCAGTCCGAGAGCCTTTGCTTCCGTTGCCAAATCGCAAAGTGATTTCACGACGAATTCTACTCCGCCACTTTGCATTTGGTCGGTCACCAGATCAGCGATGTAATCCTCGACGCGCCGCCAGTTGCGGGCGCGCATGGCTTCGACAATAGCCGCTTTTTGCTTTTCGACGCGCGTGAAAACAACATGGACTCTTTCGGTTTGGCCTTTTTCATCGTAGGCGGCCCATTGGGCGTCGTCATCGGGCACCAAAGCAAGGGCGCGGCTCGATGTATTGCGAAACGATTCCGTCCACTGCCTGATTACCTGTTGATGAGGCTTAAATTCACGGTTCAAAGAAATGGTGATGAAGAACTGACCAAATTTCTCATCATGAATCGCCTGCACTAAAGCCGCAAATTGCCCGGCGCGCACCAATTTAGCGCGTAGTTCATCGCGCTCAACAGGCGGTCTGAATAAGGCATCATCGAGTGCTTGCCACGCCAGCCACACTTGTTCAATAATCGGCTGAAAGGTGCGCACGCTCTGCCAGAATTCAAACAGCGGTTTGGCTTCAGCAGCTCGCGCGGCACGCAGGGCGCCTTCGATGTCGGAATCGGCAGTCAGTGGGCGCGCGAATAAAACGCCGCGCACGTAATCGCATACCGTGCAATCGGCCAATAGTTCGTTCAGCGTATCGGACACTTCAAGGCGTAGTTCAAAAGAGAGTTCAGGGTCGAGCGCCATCAGTGCGCCGTGCAGGGCATCGGCACAATTAACCGCTTCATCCAGTTTGCGGCGCGTTTCGTCGAGGGTGAGGTTGGGCAGGAACTGCAAATCGGTAGCATCACCAAAAAAGAACCCAAGCGGCGCAGGCGCGCACTTAACAGGTTGTTCGGCGCCCCACGGCAAGCGAAACAGCGTCCCATTTTCTTCCCATAGCGCGATTTCCGCGCGTCCCGAAATAATTGCGTTCATGTTATCACCTCCACATCAGCGCCTAATTTTTTTACCTTATCCTGGAGCTTTTTAACTTCGTGCTTTTGCATCTTGCGTCGTGGGGTGTCTAAGATTAGTTGCTTGACGGAGTGAATGCTTAAGTCGCCGTAAATATGCACTTCGATAAAATCATCTTGCTCAGAAGTTGCGCCCGATTGAAGTAAAAGAGCGGTAAAATCGCTCGATGTCGTGGTAGTTTCCAGTTTTGTGCCTAATTTTGCCACTGCCAGACGCCCTCGTTCCGGCCACGTTGCCCGTGAACCGGGCGGCAACTTATCGAAGTCGTTGTAATTCAGGTTATGCCGTTTCATCCACAAAACCGAATTTTCTTCAAAAACTGTGGCGCGCCCGGCAATCATTTCTTCTCGCAGCACCATGAAAAAATCGCCGTAATTCTCCAACCCTTTGCCATCTATCGTCAAAGCGGCAAAGCGCACGTGCTCTCTATAATTATGAAATATCGTTTCATCGGCTACTGCCCGGAACAAAGACCATCCTGCATCTTCCGGCAAGCGCTGTCTGGCACTCACTAAGTGGTAATAGGATGTGTATAATTCGCGGTCACTGGAAGTCAGACGATCTATTTCACCGACAGGCCGCGCTATCACGGCCTGAGATTGTGCCACGCTTTGTTCAAATTCTTGAGTAATCGTTTCCGTGTCTCGGTGTTTTGCGTCCTGAATTGCTGCATCATAGCGTCGTTGCAATGCAGCTTTCTCAATGGGCCTTTCTGCTGCTCGCACGTTCGGCACTGGCAGAGATACTCCGCAATGAGGACAACGATCAACAAAAACAGGCACATTTTTCTTACATACAGAGTTTGGACAAGTATCCATAATAATAAATTATCCTTTTAGAGTAGTAGAAGTAGGGTCAGAGTTATAGGGCTGCAAGTATAGGCAAATGTGGCAAGAGGCAGTCGTGAACTTGTCCATCTCCCTGCCTCCTGGCGTCTGCCTCGTGTCGACTTCCGCCACGTCTCTGCTAAACTCCGCGCACGATGCTTCCTTTTGAAATCACGACGGCGTTGGGCATTGCGCGCGAGGCGGCGCACTTAGCCCTTGAACTTCATGGCCGCGCGGCGGTGGAAGTCAAACCCGATAATACGCTTGTCACCGAAGCGGATCGCGCCCTTGAAGAGATGCTGCATGAAAGGCTCGGCGAATTGGCTCCCGATTGGTCGTTTTTGGGTGAAGAAACCGGCCTCACCGGGCAAAGCGACAAGCCTTGCTGGGTGATTGACCCGATTGACGGCACGACGAATTTTGTGCGCGGCTTACCCTTGTGGTGCGTGTCTATCGGTGCCGTGCAAAATGGCGTGCCAATTTTCGGTGCCATCGCGGTTCCGCCGCAGGGCGAATTGTATTGGGCGGCGCCAGGACAGGGCGCGTGGCGCGAATGGGGCGGCAAAGTGACTCAACTGCAAGCCACTGATAGGCCTGTTATTACCCAGGAAGATTTGGTGGCGACTAATAGCACCGTCAATGGCGTGAATTTGCGCAGCGTGCCGTGTCGCAATCGCAATCTGGGCAGCTTAACTTATCATTTGTTGGCCGTTGGGCGTGGTTCGGTTTTGGCTTCGCTTTCCCAGTGGCACAAATTGCATGATGTGGCTGGCGGCCTCTGTTTGTGCGCCGAAGTCGGCTGCGAAGCGCGCTATCTCGATGGCTCGTTATGGCAGGCCAATGTCACTACCAAAGCTGAAACCAATGCGCTTTTAGTGGCACCGCCTAAAGCCATGCAGCAACTGCTGGAGGCGTTTAATAAGAAAGGTGAAGGTTCATGATCGAACACATTGTGCTGTTTAAACTGCGCGAAGGTTGGACAGCAGAGGATGCCGCCATGCTGAAAAATGGCTTGTTGGGCTTACAAAACAAGATCGACGGCATTGAATACGCTTCAGCGGGCGTTGATTTTTGCGGGCGCGCCAAAGGCTACGACTTTGGTTACATCGCGCGTTTTGTATCGCGTGAAGCGTATGATATTTATGGCCCGCATCCCGAACACGATGCGTTTATTGCCTCGCACAAGCATCTGTGGACGGATGTGCTGGCGTTGGATTACGAAGTGTAATTTTGAATTTTAAATTTTGAATTATGAATGACCAAGCCATCATTCAATTCAAAATTTAAAATTCAAAATTCAAAATTCTATGAAGCCTTTAATTGCTATTGTCGGACGGCCCAATGTGGGCAAAAGTGCGCTGTTTAACCGTTTAATAAGGCAGCGCATGGCTCTTGTCGAAGATTTGGCGGGCACCACGCGCGACCGGCTTTATGCCGACTGCGACATCTGGGGCAAAACCTGCACGCTGATTGATACCGGCGGCTTTGACCCCTTAGATCAGGAAGGTTACGCGCCCGCTATCTTAGCGCAAACGCAAGTCGCTATTGATGAAGCTGATATCATCGTTTTCCTGACCGATGGACGCGAAGAGCCGACTACGCTGGATTTTCTGATCGCCGAGCGTCTGCGCCGCACCAACAAGCCTGTTATTTTGGCGGCTAACAAAGTGGACAATCCACGCATGCCTTTGTCCAACCTTCTGGCTTTGCACATGGGCGAACCGCTGCCGGTTTCGGCTGTGGCGGGCATTGGTGTTGCCGAACTGACTGAACTTATTGAAGATTACCTTCCGCGCGAGCCTCAGGAAGAGTTTCCCGAAGACGATTCCTTGAAAGTGGCCCTTGTAGGCCGCCCCAATGTGGGCAAAAGCGCGATTACCAACCGGCTTTTGGGTTTCGAGCGCAGCATGGTTTCTCCCGTTCCGGGCACCACGCGCGATGCGGTTGACACCAAGTTTGAGTGGAACGGCCACGATGTGACGCTTATTGATACAGCAGGAATGAGGCGTAAAGCGCGGGTGCGCGCCGACAAAACTGCGGTTGAATATCACATGGTATTGCGCTCCTTGCGCGCCGTTGATCGCGCTGATGTGGCGATTATCGTTTGCGATAGCGGCGGCATTGCCGAGCAGGACACCAAAGTCGCCGGTTATGCCCACGAAGCCGGCAAAGCTGTGCTGGTGGCCGTCAACAAGTGGGATTTGATTGATGATGAAGGCAGCGGCCAGGATTCCTTAGCGCAAAGAGATTATCTCGACATGGTCAGGCGCTACTTGCCTTTTGTGTCTTATGCGCCGGTGCATTTCGTTTCGGCTCTCAGCGGCATGGGCGTGGATACCATGTTTGAAGATGCACTTTCGATTGCCGGCAACGTGCATTTTCGTGTCGGGACAGGCCAACTCAACGATGTTTTGCGCCGCGCGATGGCCGAGCATCCGGTGCCGTCAGCCAAAGGCAAGCCGGTCAAGATTCGCTATGCCACGCAGGCCGAAACCGCGCCGCCGAGGATCATCTTGTTTTGCAACGCGCCCGAACATCTGCACTTTTCGTATGTGCGCCACCTGGAAAATGTGATTCGCGCCAACTTTCCGTTTCGCGGCGTGCCGCTCGTAATCGAAGTGCGCAAAGGCAGCGGCGAGCGCACGCGTGAAGAGCGTTTGCAAGAACGGCGTGAAGCTGGTTTGGAAGCAACGCGCCTCTCAGATGAAGCCAAAGGCCGCAAGCCAACGAGTGCTTCTAATTCCCGCGAATTTGATGGTGCGAAAACGACCTCACGCAGCACACCCAAAGATGCGCCTAAAGCAGCTAAATCAGGCAAAGCCGTGGCAAAATCCAAAGCAACAAAACCCGGTGCCTCGAAAAAAGCTTTATCCAAACGCGCGATTTCTAAAGGCCCGCGCGGGCGGCGATAAAATTAAAATTGTTATAGAAACTACCTTGCAAATCTTGAGTTGATGCGCAATGTATGAGTGTTGTCATTTGGAGAGGATGTAAATAAAATCGAGAAAAGACGAAAAGTGAGAGCGTTGTCATTCCCGCGCAGGCGGGAAGCTATGCAACTGAGTGTTCACAGCGTCTTGTTGCAAACAGGATAAGGTATGGATTCCACCTGCCCAGAGGGCACCCGGCGCGGGAATGACACTTTTTTGTTTCGCTCCTAAATTTTACTTCGTTTACATCCTCTCCGAATGACAACACTTTATAACGCACTTTCCTAACCACATTTCAATGTTGACCGCCCTTGCTTTTTTGCTTTGCTACTTAGTCGGCGCCATTCCCTTTGGCGTCTTAGCCGGCAAGCTTTGCGGCGTGGATGTGCGCTCGATTGGCTCAGGTAACATTGGCGCGACGAACGTTTATCGCGCTCTGGGGCCAAAAGTGGGAATTCCCGTTTTTGCTCTTGATGTTTTGAAGGGTGTGGCCGGGCCATTTATCGGACGCGCATTACTTGGCCCGGAAGCGTTTGGGGAAATCGCATTATGCGGTTTGTTGGTCGCTGCCGGTCATGTATTTTCGGTTTTTCTGAAGTTCCAGGGCGGTAAAGCCATCGCTACCGGATTGGGCGTTTATGGCGCTTTGTCATTTCCCGTTGCGGCCAGTTGCCTTGCTTTATGGGGCGTGGTTTTGTTAATCACCCGCATGGTATCGGCAGCTTCCATCGCGGCCTGTTTAGCCACTCCGGTTGCTTGCTGGTTTTTCAAAGTGCCGCTTGAATTTTTCGTTGCCATGTCGCTGATTGCGCTTGTGGCATTCTTGAAGCATTTGCCGAATTTAAAACGGATTCAGGCCGGCACCGAGCCAAAGTTGGGCGACAAGAAAAAGAGCGTGCCGTCAAATGAATCTCCTATCGAAACGCCTTCGGGAGTAACGGCGAAATGAGCCAGATGCAACCACAAGGGCAACCAAAAGATGGCGCGCCGATTGTTGCTGTTTTGGGGGCGGGCAGTTGGGGCACGGCTTTAGCGCATTTAGTGGCGGTTAAGGGCGCGCAAACGCGCTTGTGGGCGCGCGATCCCGTTGCTGTGCAGCGCTTGACTTCAACGCATGAAAATGATAAATATCTGCCCGGCGCCCGCTTGGAAAATGTCCGTTTTTATGCGGATTTAGAGGAAGTTTTGCGCGATGCACAGTGGATTGTGAGTGCCATTCCCTGCGCAGGCGTTCCGGGCCTGGCCTCGCACCTTGTTAATTTGATGGAGCCGCACGCGATTGTGGTCAACGGCACCAAAGGTTTGCATCCCGAAAATGGCCTGCGTCCGGCGCAGATTTGGGAACAAGAGGCTGGCATTAGCGGCACGCGTTATGTAGCGTTAAGTGGCCCGAACTTAGCGCGCGAAATTGTTCTGGGCGTGCCAACGGCAACGGTTGTGGCCTCTCAGGAGGAAGCCTCAGCCCGCGCCGCGCAAGAGTTGTTTAACACACCGTCTTTTCGCGTTTACACCAATACGGATTTAATTGGCGTGGAGTTGGGCGGCGCTTTGAAAAACGTGGTGGCAATAGCCGCCGGCATGGGCGATGGGTTGGGTTTTGGTGATAATTCTAAAGCGACACTTGTCACCCGCGCCTGGCAAGAGATGATGCGCTTAGCTGTTGCCTTTGGCGCCCGTGAAGCAACCTTGTGGGGCATCAGCGGCTTAGGCGATTTATTAGCAACTTGTGTGTCAAAATACTCGCGTAACCGCAACTTAGGCGAGCATATTGCAAAAGGTGAAAGCCTGCGTTTTGCACAGGGCGAGATTATGCAGGTGGCTGAAGGCGTCAATACGACGCGCGCCGCTTTGCAGTTAGCCCGCGAAGCCGATGTAGAGTTACCAGTCACTGAACAAATCGCTGCCGTGTTGTTTGAAGGCCGTGACGTGCGTATGGCTGTGCAAGAATTAATGAATCGGGCCGGTTGTCGAGAATAAGGTTGGGTTTTAGGTTTTTGATTTTAAGATTTTGCAAAATCTTAAAATCAAATACCAGCCGTTTTTGTCGTAAAAATTTCTGTTGTTCCAGCAGGGGGTTTCCCAGATATGGCAAAAGCCAATGACAAAAAGGCGTCCAAAGCGCCCGCAAAAGCCGCATCGAAAGCCGCGCCAATGAGCCGTGGCGAAGTTGTAGATACCGTGGCCGCACAAGTGGGTTTGACTCGCACCCAGGCCGATGACGCCATCAAAGCTTATGAAAGCACCATCCAGCGTGCCCTCGTTAGTGGCGGCGAAGTTCGTCTGCCTGGCTTTGGTTCGTTCAAGACCGGCTTTCGCGCTGCTCGTGCGGGGCGTAATCCACTGACCGGCGACCCTTTAACCGTCGCCGCCAGCACAACGGTGAAATTCTCGGCCAGTGCTGCCCTGAAAAGCGCTGTGAATGGCGATTCGGGCAAGAAGTCGATTGGCAATGGCAATGGCAAAGCTTCCAAAGGTGGCGGCGCCAGTAAAGGTGCATCCAAAGGCGGCGGTGCCAGTAAAGGTGCCAGCAAAGGCGCATCCAAAGGTGCTGCTAAAGGGGCTGCCAAAAAAGGCAAGAAGTAAAACGGCGTTATTCAAATAAAAAGCCGCCGCGATAATTTATCGCGGCGGCTTTTTATTGAACCCCAACCCCCTTGGTAAGGGGG